>NZ_JADWYR010000011.1 GCF_015831355.1 Panacibacter microcysteis | reverse complement strand
GTTCGGGCTCGACGTTCAATGTTCAGCTTTAGTTCTTAACTTCAACAACATATTTTCAAATGGGCATTTGTACCGGGCTGGACAATCAATGAATTCCCTGCCTTCGCAAATACCTGCTCGTTAGCTGAAATTTTTTGGACACACTCCGATACACCGAAATATGAAAAAATATTTATTTTCTATTTTTACACTTTTCGTTTTGTCAACATCATTTGGGCAGACAAATATTTCTGGAGAATATAAGTTATATACTACCGGAGACTCAGCTGATATATCGCAAGGAGTGATATTAAAACTCAATTGCAATAACACCTTTATTCAACAGGACACAATCGCAACCGGATACGGAAAATGGTTTATAAAAAATAATAGTCGTCTGACTTTGCAATTTGATTCTATCGCCGAAAATAATAGAATGGACATTTTTAAAACAAAAATTATTTATCTTTTTGAAGACGGACGCATTTATCGGAAAACTATACCTAAGAAAGAATACACAGACTTCAAGAATTCTGTTCAAAACTATTTTAAATCTATTAATAGCCCTTTTCAATTTGCGAACTTTGAAAGTTTCGCAATTTATAAGGCGAAGGAGTTAAAAAGATACTACCAGAAGTTGAAGTCATATTCGTGCGACTAAAACTTCAGCTAACAAACGGTTTTGGGCAAGTGTGGCTAGACAAACTAATTTCAGCTAACTGCATCTCCGGTCTTCAGTTCTGGCTGGACGTTCAATTTTGAGCTTAAGTTCTTAACTTCATCTAATTAAAATAATCAGCTGCGGTTCCGGGCGGACAGTTGGAAAATACCACACCAGCCCAAAGCCGCCGACGTTGTACGCCACTTTATGAGACCTTACGTTATAACATTTTTACTGTTGACATTAATTGCTTGCGAACAGACCCAAGACAAATCACAAAAGGTCTCAAGCAGTACTATTGATGACTCAACCCATACGCCGACAAAATCTATGTCAGACTATTCACCAACAATTGAAAAAGCTCATCCAACCGCAAGGCGACTGATGAATGAAGAATTTTATTGGAGCCCAATTGAAGAAACTGCACCTTTTGGCAATGACGATGGAGCAGACACTTATGCAGGTTTTGCAGACTGGAGACAAACACACAAAACTGAAAGTCCAAAAGAGTTTTTAATGGAGCAGATTGATTATTGGGGCTATCCAACCTTTGACCTTAATGAAACAAACTTTGACAAGCTCAAGCCATATTTAAAAAAAAGTGACTTAGGGACTCGTTTTATGTCAGGTATTGACGCTGCAATTGTTTCAATTGCATTCGGACAAATCTATTTAGAAGGTACGATTGACAAGGACTTTAAAGAGCTTGCAAAAACCTCAATCAAGCGACAACTTATCCCTGAAATGTTGAATCTTTGGGGCGACACTTACAAGACGACAAGAGAAACTCAACTTAATAAAATGTTAGACGTTCTTAACCAGGTGGACTAAAAGCGGCGTACAACAGGCGGTTTGGCAATATGGCGG
Source organism: Panacibacter microcysteis (assembly GCF_015831355.1). Lineage (NCBI taxonomy): Bacteria > Pseudomonadati > Bacteroidota > Chitinophagia > Chitinophagales > Chitinophagaceae > Panacibacter > Panacibacter microcysteis. The sequence continues at coordinate 108 of NZ_JADWYR010000011.1, read as the reverse complement.
GGCGACGAATAAATTCTCAACTTTTTGTTCGCTATTTGGCTTCAGTTCCAGCCGACGAATAAAGCCGAGCAATAGAATAAGCAATGAACTTTTACTTATAAATTTAGC
>NZ_JADWYR010000010.1 GCF_015831355.1 Panacibacter microcysteis | reverse complement strand
AGCTACTTTTTGATGTATTTACAGCCCAAAAACTGTCACTTGAAATTTTGTATTCAAATTTTTTCCGTCTAAACCCAAAATTGAAAAGTCTGCTAAATTTATTCTGAAAATTAAGTATCGATTGTTTGAAACTGTCCATAGTGTAGGGTCTTTTTAACTTGCCACCAACGTTGAAGCATTGGCGATGTGGCGGTATTCTGTGTTACGCCTGCCCAGTGCCGCTGCTGATTAAAGATACAAAAGCTCATCGTTTATTCTGCTGCTCGGTGTTATTCGTCTGGCGAAACTGAAGCTGAATAGCAAACAAAAACTGAGAATATATTCGTCGCCCCGCCATATTGCCAATGCAATGTTGCCTGCAGTAGTTTTAGTCAGATTTAGCATTGTATAAATTTTCCATTGGTAATCTTTCAGCAAAATCACTAAGTGTTTGTTCTGCTTTTAATGAATTGAACTTGTCTTTTATTTTGGCTGCGTTACTTGGATGAATGATTTTGCAGTCTGGAAATTGGAAATCGGAAAATTCGGAAGTAAAATTATTTTCAATAGTCTGTCTTGTTACTAAAATGTTGTCTTTAAGTGTTCTGAAAAATTTCTTGTATTGTCTTGTCAATAGGAAGTAGTCCGCTGGTGGAATTACAGTCGGAATATGTTCGGTCCAGCTTGTAACTGCAATAACTTCGTTTGTTTGTTTTGTCTTAAAGAAAAATATTTTTGGAACAAAGTATTGGTCGCCTAATTCATTTTGTAAACGACTTCTATTGTAATTGTAATTCCATATTTTGTTTGACTTGTCTGCCGGTATGTAACAAGATTGAGTTTTGTCAAAGTGGTCAGCACTTGACCACATATTTGTTTTGTTCCAGTTTTCAAATAACTCCTCTTTTGTTGGTTTGTACGGATTTTCTGAAGCTGATTGTGGATTGAATACTGATAAGTTTAGATCTGTCATAAATTTTTCAACAAACTGAAATGCTTCTAATCCAAAAAAACACGGTCGCATATAATTTAAGTTGAAAGAAAAATGTGTATTGTCAAAGTCGTTGAAACTTTCATACAATTCTATGCTTTCAGGGTCGTCTTCAGGTTCATTCTGGTCAAGTGAATAATAAACTTCTGTGTCTTGGTTCTCGTAAAACCACTGTTTGCCATTCTCATTTTCAGGAGTCAAATTTTCAGTCAAATAGTTTGCTATCTGTTGTTCTGTGAGGCTTGTCCCCTTTGGCTTGTAAAAATATAAATCGTAACTCATAGTTTGTGGGGTCTGTTACTATTGCAGGCAACGATCAGGTATTGCCGATGGTGGGGAATTTTATATTCGTCCGCCCGGAACCGCTGCCTGGCTTTTTGATAAAGTTAAATATTAAGAACAAAAGCTGGGCTTTATTCGTCGAGCCCCGAACCACAGTACAGCAGAATTACCACTGCTGACTGCTCCAATGTCAAGCCCCACTATTGGCAATACTTTTGTTAGCCGCATCAATGTCGCTCTGAAGCATTGATTTCATTTTTTTGTCAACCAAATGAAATTTAGCCCATTCCTCTTTGCTCTTAATGTTGACTGATGCTGGATATTCAATTAACCAATTTGCCTTTTCGATTTCAATACTTGTGATATCAGTCAAATCAAAACTGTAGCTCTTTGTCTTTAGCAATGAAGTCAGATATTTTATTTCTAAGTGTCTATCGTCAAGGATGAAATTTGTTAAGTATTTGCGTTCTCCGAAAAAGGCTCTGATTAAACTTCCAATAATAAGTCCAACGCCGAAGAAAATATTAAACGCTTTGTTGTCAGTCAGAATTACAAACAAAATTACAAGTCCAAATATGATTGGAGCAACAAATGTGTGAAAGAAAACCTTTGTCCTTATACGTAGTAATTGTGTCGAACTGTCTGTTGCTACAAATGCATCAACAATTGTCCCAAAGAATATGTACAACAACAGTGTAAAAAGTAAAACATAAATAGAGTCCATTGCTGTAATGATAGTTTAGGTGTGTCGCAAGTTGCGGCTAACGGGCAGGGCTTTATGCAGGTTGGGAATTAGTATTCCGTCCGCTGACAACCGCTGCTGATTGAAAATATGTTGATGAATTTATGTACAAAACCTGATAGTTATTCGTCTTCTGGAACTGAAGCTGGGATTTGCAATTAGCTGATGTTACAATGTCAAGCCCAACTTGCATAAAACCCAATGTTGTGCGTTCGCTTTTCGTCACTCGTAAAGTGTCACTTTTATTTTTTCGTAG
>NZ_JADWYR010000009.1 GCF_015831355.1 Panacibacter microcysteis | reverse complement strand
ACGATGGAAAAACTATTATTACACCGCTAAACTAAGCGAGGTAACCATGCAATCAACCTGAGCAGCCGACGCACAAAAAATATTTTCTTAGCTGTAAAGGGCACGAAAATATTTTTCGCCAACCCACAGGCAAACGACGTAAAAAAACAACCTTATTCAGGATGTATTATCTTAGTCAACCAATAACAGGATTATTAACCAAAATCAGTCAACTTTTTTCAGGACGGGTCAAGTGCATATCCAGGCTTTATATCCGGCGGACGGAATTCTGTTGGGCAGTAGTTCTAAACTTCGGCATTTAGTTAAAAATTTAGCTTCAGTTCCGGGCGGACAGTTGGTTAATTCCCCAACTGCACAAAGCCTCGAACGTTGTGTGTAATTTTTCCGACACAGCAAAATGATTTCAACCCTATAATTTTAAAACGAACATGAGAGTTGGAGACATTTATAAGACTAATTGGGGAGGCAACTGCAAAATATTAATGTTCGACGACAGCGAAACCTTTTATCAGCCCGTTGACGAAAACAATGAATTAATATATGCTAAGTATAAAACCCAAAATTATTATCGGACTACAACTGATTTTTTCAAAGAAAACTCAACAATTCTTCGAAGATCAGAATTAACTAAACAAGAAGAACTTATTCACCGACCTGATTTGCCGTTAAAACTAAATTGTTATAAAGAAACATTTTGGACGACTGATAAATTTGAAACAATAAAAGAGTTTAAAAAATTTCTTGACCAGCAACAAATTAATTACAGAACATTAGAAAATTTATATACTGACAAAATTGTTGTCATTCCTCATGGACAACAAAGTTCAGATAAGAAACCAGTAATATTAGAAAACAGCAAAGGAGTTTTTGAAGGACTTGAGTTAATGTTTAATTGTTTCAATATTCAGCAACCATATGTAAATCCAGACAAACCATATTTTTCAAGGTTCAGACTAATAACGCAAGGCAGAGAAGAAAAACGGCTTACTGGATTTGGCTTATATAGACTGGGGATTAAAGGAAATGTCCCATCTTTTTATTTAGGTGGCTACAAAAGTTTGCTTGAATTGGAAATAGACAAGAATCTGATTGTATAAAACTACACACAACATTGGTATTGTTACAAGTGGGGATGGACGTTGAAACATCGGCTGTTTGCATCGCTGTACTTTGGTTCGGGCAGACCGATATCTATTTGCCTTTTTGTTGTTAACTTCAACTTTAGTTTTTCAATTGGGCAGTGGTTCCGGGCTGGACATTATAAAATATCCCACCTGCAGCAATACCTGCCCGTTAGCAGTAATTATATCGAACGATAACCCAAAATAGAAAACAGACAAATAAATGGCAATTCCAGACTTTCAATCTTTCTTTTACCCAGTCTTAAAATACAGCTCGGAGCATAACGAAATTTCCTTGAATGAAATCCGTGAATTTTTGACGCAACATTTTACACTATCAGACGAAGATAAAGCTGAACGTGTTCCAAGTGGAGCACAAACAAAGTTTGACAATCGTATTTATTGGACTAAAAGTTACTTCTCAAAAGCCAAACTAATTGAAAATACAAAACGTTCACATTTCAAAATCACTGATAGAGGACGTAGTTTTTTAACAAAGTTTACCGACTATATTTCAATCAACGACCTTAAAACAATTGGAGAATTTAGAGAATTTAACGAAGGCACAACTTCAACGGACGAACAAGACACGAAAATCACAACCATAGCTGATACTGTTGCGATAATTGACACTAAAACACCATTAGAAAGACTTGAAGAAAGTTACCAATTCATAAAACGGGAATTAGCTTCTGACCTTTTGGAAAAAATTCGTGGAAACACTTGGCAATTTTTTGAAGACTTAGTTATTGACCTAATGGTTAAAATGGGGTATGGTGGCTCACGAAACAAGGTAGGAGAATCAATCAAAAGAACAAATGATGAGGGAATTGACGGAATAATAAATGAGGACAAACTTGGCTTGGACGTAATTTATTTACAAGCTAAAATGTGGAAAGAGGAAACAAGTATTGGGAGACCTGAAATTCAAAAGTTTGTTGGAGCTTTACACGGACAACGAGCAAAAAAAGGAGTTTTCATAACGACAAGTTCGTTCGCAAAAACAGCAATTGAATATGTCAAGTCAATTGACCCAAAAGTAATACTAATTGACGGTGAAACTTTGACAAATTTAATGATTGAATATAATGTTGGCGTTACAGGAATAGAAACATATCAAATTAAAAAAATTGACTTAGACTATTTTGAAAAATAACTACTGCTAACAGGGGTTTGGCAAAATGGGGGCAGAAGTGCTAAACTGAACATTTGTACTTCTATTGAGCTTTTGTGCTAAACTGAACATTTGTGCCTCTAAATCCCCCACTTCGCCAAGCCCCAAAACGTTGGGCGAAATTTTCAGGCACCTTTTTATGCAAGGAAAATTGATTAACATAAGGACAGATAAATTTTCTAAAGACGAACTCAAAGTAATAGAAGACTGTATCAAAGAATGGAACTATGACTGGATTGTAGACATTGTTTATGTAGGCGAAAGCAGTTCAGAGAATTTAGATGTTAGCTTTACTCTCAAGGAAGATGACTTAGGAGAGTTTTTATGGATGGATGGTTTTTGGTTGCGGACACGAATTTACATACAGACACTAATAATGTTTATTATCACAAAGTTGGACGAAATCTGAATAATCTCAATTCTAAATGAAGTACATACCAAACGAAGCATGGGATGATTTTACTAACCAATATATATCTGGCGATTTATGTGATATTGCTCAAGGACTTGTAACTACTCTAATTTTAATTGTTCCTGAAGCACGAGTAGACACATTTAAAAATAGCAAGCTGTTTAATGATATGAGACAAGACTATTATAATTTGGTCAAACAATATACAGACATTAAAATATCAAGACCTGATGGTATTACTATGTCTATTGTCACAAAGGAAGACTTTGAAGGGAAATCGAAAGGAAGTTGGTATAATTTCTTTAGATGACATCGCCCAACATTAGGTTTTATGCAAGTTGGGCATGACCAGCAAACATCAGCAAATTGTGTCTCGTCCTGAAATAGGTTGACTAAAAATCAACCAAATCATGGATTTAAAAGAACAGATCATTGCGGAGTATTTAACGCAAGGCTGCGGCTTCAGGAAGCTGGCAGCAAAGTATGGCATCA
>NZ_JADWYR010000008.1 GCF_015831355.1 Panacibacter microcysteis | reverse complement strand
GTTCGGGCTCGACGTTCAATGTTCAGCTTTAGTTCTTAACTTCAACAACATATTTTCAAATGGGCATTTGTACCGGGCTGGACAATCAATGAATTCCCTGCCTTCGCAAATACCTGCTCGTTATGTGCCATACAGCCCGACAGTTTCATCAGCGGTGGAGCGACAGTAAAAGTGTTCCTTATCATTTATGGTTGACTAAACCCAAAGCCCACATCGGCCTGACGTTCTTTGTTCAGCTTTTGAATAAATTTTATTCTTTAGTTTTTCCAAGTTGGCTTTTGTATCGGGTGGACTTCTGTTCAGGTCATAAGCAAGCGGACATAGTACACGGTTTAACAATCACTGCAACTTTGACAAAAAAATTTTGAGCAGCACGATTCATAACGACATACAGCAGTTCATTTTTTTCAACAGAATTTTTTGGTTCGACGTCAATCGCTTTGCTTTGGCAAAGTTTTTAAACACAAACAGAAAATGCAAAGCTGTTTTCGTTTTTAGTTGCAGTATTTGGGGCGACACAGCACTTTCGGTTTTGAAACAGCTTTAGAACCAAAATGAATTTTAATTTGCTTTTGTTTTTTGCAGTATTTTTCGGTGGACACAAAAGATTTATCAATTTTTAAAAAGCAATATTTGCTTGCGCAGTGACAGTTGGTAAAACAAAAAGTTGTTTACAAAATTCAAACACCCAATTCCCGACACGAAGAAGTACGGCACATAACAAGCGGTTTGGCAATATGGCGGGGCGATGAATATGTTCTCAGCTTCTTGTTCGCTATTCGGCTTCACTACCAGCCGACGAATGACACCGAGCAATAGAATAAACAATGAACTTTTAGTTATAAATTTAGCTGCGGTTCCGGGCTGACGATTTTCAAATACCGCCACATCGCCAAGCCGTGGCCGTTACCTGCCATTATATTGGACACCCTACACACAATGACAAACAATAGCAACAGCAAACTTCTTTGGACATTACCTTATGTTGTTGTGGCGTTCGGACTCTTATTTTCATTTATTGGGCTTTCCGAATTTTACAATGTAAAAATCGCTGGACAAGAATCTGCATATCCGTTCGGACCAATTAATGAAAATCAATGGTACTATCAAAACGCATCGGTTTATGCAAACTATAATCTGACAAGTGGTCTTATGTTTTTAGCAGCTTCAGTGTTGACAGTTTGGGCGACAATTAAAAAAAGCAGAACCCTAGTTATTTTAGGCATTGGTTTGACAATCCTATTTTTCATTTCGGAATTAATTAGCAATAAAGTTCAATAAATGAAATTAAAAAGGGTTTTGCAAATAGTTTCGTTCGGACTTTTATTTTACCTGCTTGCTGACAGTTTTCTGCATTTTGATTTTGCAGCTTCAAAGAACGAAGCTTTTACTTCAATGCAAAAAACAGAGATTGACGCAACTCAAAATATTGACACAGTAAAACAAAAAGCAAAGGATTATCTTGATACAATTCGCCGTGTACACAGAAAGCATTCAGATAAAGCAGTAATTAATTTTTGGTCGTTAGTTGGGCTAATCATTACTCAAGCATTTCTCTTTATAAACAAACAACCTAAAAATGCGACCGAGACTAACGGCAGGTAACAAAAGGTTTGCCGCAAGGCTGGCGGACGTAGTAACAATCGGCAGTTTTACTACTATCAGCTAATATCGGGCTTGACCGAATTCTATTTAGCTTTTAGTTGTTAACTTCAACATCATTTTCCAATCGGCTTCAGTTGCCGGGCTGACACAGCAACAATTCCAGCCCTGCGGCAAGCCTCGAACGTTACCAGCCATATCATTGTGACACAACCAGACGACATATCACTTGACGATATACTTGCGACAAAAGCCTTTCAGAACTTTGTTGAATCGGCAAGACATTTTTGTTTGCTTATAGAGACACATCAAAGTGACAACCCAAAAGAGTTTTTACAAACAATCAAAAGACATCTATCGGCTCTTTATGCTTTAGGACTTGACATTCCGCATATTTATCTTACAAGTGACCTTGATTTGAGTGTTGACTTATCCGACACAGAAAAGAAAACCATTCGGCAATTTATTAGTGACAGAGTCCCCTTTTCTTATTACTGGATAGTTCTTAATCCTGTCGACATGAAAAACTTAGCAGACTTAGGCACCGGAGATTTGCTTGACGATTTGGAAGATATTTATTGTGACATAAAATGTGGACTTATTATGCTTGATAAAGATGATTTTAATGCAAAAGAAAATGGTGTTTGGAAGTTAAAGTTTGATTACGATAGTCACTGGAGTACTCATTGCATTGAAGCCCTCCAGGTGATTCATGACTACATTGCTGACAATTAATAAAATACGGCTGGTAACATTTGCTTGCCAAAATAGCGGCTGACTCTTGTCATTCAGCAACGGCAATTCTATTGAACAGTATAACTATATTTGAGCTGACGGAATTCTATTGCCGCTACTTCGGCAAGCAGTGGAACGTTATAGGGCATTTTAAAAGCCAACAATCGACAATGAAACATTTAACAACAGCGATTTTAATTTTCCTGACAATGTTCGCAAAAGGACAAGACATTAAGGTGCTTCAAGAAGTAAATAGCGGAGACAGTGTACAAGTGGGAACGGCGATTATCTACGGTAATTTTATACAAAGACTTGGATTTAGTAGTGGGGGATTTCCACAGGACATTCGCCTTATTAATATAGACACACAAGAAGTGTTGACATTTAGAGTTAAACCTACCTTTAAGTCTGCAAAGGAAAATACCTTTATATACTTTATCAAACCCGGCAACTATGCTATTCTCAATTACTGGTGGACACAAAGTAAGTGGTATGGAGGGAAAATGTTCACAGAACCTATTTTTAGAGGTATTGACGCAACAGACGACTTTGAACAAAAGGTAAAGTCTGGACAAATTAAAACTGATGAGTTAAAGCCTTTTTACATAACGATAAAAGAGAACTCATTGAATTATGTAGGAACTTGGCATTTTGACAAAGGACTTGTTTCATTTAGTGACGACAAATTACAATTTGACGATTTAGTAAAAAGCAAGTTCCAAAAACTTGATTTTTCAAATGCTATAACAACATTACCGAGGTGATGCTAAAAAGAAAAACGCCCTATAACACAGGCTTGTCGCGATGGCGGTTTGGGAATAAATTGAACGACAGATTTTTAAATAAACTTTAGGAACAGATTTGGGCGGAGTTGCTAGAAAATCGCCACAGCCACAAGCCTCGTCCGTTAGCGGCAAGCTTACACGACACACCCAGCAAACCCAAAAAGGCGACTGACTTCATTTGTTGACCTACATCAAAGTTCGAAAAAAATAGACGTTGCATTTTTGCACCATCATTAATTTTTAAACATTTCAAAAAATGAAAAAGAAACATTTTAAGTACATCAACACTTTGTTTGTGGTAATTCCAATGACGTTAATTATGGCTTTCGTAGGGCTGATGCGTAACTACGGCTTTGGCGAAGATTGGTTTTTTAAATTCCTACAAGCGTGGATCGTAATGTTGCCTGTGGCGTATGCAGCCGCATTCCTCATCATTCCAAATGCCCGAAAATTGGCAGAGAAGTTAGCCGTAAAAGAGTAAATTAGCAACCTGAAAAATTTGAATGTACGATCAACTTACGCATTACATAACCAACCAAATCAAAGTCAGCGAAGACGAATTAAAAACTATTCTTTCTTACTTCAACCCCTTGAAATTAAAGAAGAACGAACTTTTAGTCACTCACGGACAAACCAGCCAGCGGACATTCTTCGTTGGCAAAGGTTGTTTACGCATATTCTTCATCAACGAAGAGGGACAAGATGCAACAAGATATTTTGCTTTTGAAAATCAGTTTGCAACGGCTCTCGTGAGTTTTATTACAGGCGAGCCTTCCGAAGAATTTATACAGGCTGCCGAACATTCGGAACTACTTTTTATTACGCACCGGGATTTTTATCATCTGCTCAACATTATTCCGCAATGGGAAAAATTTTATCGCCATTATTTGGAGAAAGCCTATGTAAATAACACCAAACGATTGATGTCTTTCCTAACACAAGACGCCACCGAAAAATACCGCCAGCTTTTAGACGAAAACCCAATCATCGTAAGGCGATTGCCCAATAAAATGGTGGCTTCCTACCTCAATATTTCGCAGGAAACATTGAGCCGTTTAAAATCCAAAATCTGATTTCTTTTTTTGACCTATATCAACGTTCATCGGACAGACTGTAAATAATTTTGTCGCTATAAAATTTACAACGATGAGCCATCAAAAAGAATTGACGATACAAAGCGGAACAGTGCTGAAAAATAAACAAATTGCGGAACATACATTTCATTTAAAAGTTCAAAGCAATGATTTTGCTAAAATGCAATATGTGGCGGGTTTTACGGTAGATGTATTTTTAGGCAATCCGTTTTACAACAGCAACTGCGAAGACCGAAAATATTCCTTTTGGAATTACGAACCTGTTTATAATGTTGCCGACTTTGCCATTTGCACCTTCTCAAACGGAAAAGGTGCGGAATGGATACAAAAATTGCAACATGGCGACAGCATCTATTTCAAACAGCCACGAGGAAAATTATTGGCAGACAATAATGCCAATAATTATTTGCTCATTGGCGATATTACTTCGTTATCGCATTTATATGAAATCAACAGAAACCTTGCGATAAGCAAAAATGTTTTTAGTTTCATTTATGCTGAACAGGAGGCTCATTTTTTTCCCGACATTGACAACAGTTTCCCTTTCAATCATTATATCATAACACCAACACAGACTGATAATATAGTCAATAAAATCATCTGCAACTTACCCGAAAATCTTGACGACACTATCGCTTACATTTTCGGACATCCCGAAGTCTGTATCTCTTTGCACAACTATCTGAAACACGACAGAAATTTCTCTTTACAAAACTTACGGACAAAACCTTTTTGGAAAACGGATAGAGAAAAAGCCAGCCGCTAACCAGGTATTGCCGCAATGGGGCTGACGAATTTCTAATCAGCATTGGTGCAAAATTTATACTTTTGTACTTCTATTGAACGACAGTGCTAAAAATCCCCCACTGCGGCAATACCCAAACCGTTGGCTGCTATTACACGCCGACAACCTTAAACTCAAACAAAATCACAATATGCGACAATTAAAACTTCTATTTGGAATTTTATTATTATTAAGTTGTAGGGCGGCGAAAGCTCAAAATGATTTCAAAATTCCCGACCAAGTTTCAATATCAAAAACCGCTTCTTATCAACAGTTTCCGGGAACGAGAGTGTTTGTAGAAGCTCCCAAAAATTATGAACTGGAAAAGCAATTGATAAGATTTCAAAAGAATGAAAATACATTTTTTCAAATCATAGAAAGCCCATTAACCAATTTTGCAGTAAAGAAAGCAGAACTTGTAAAAGGTTTTGAAGACGCGGTTAATACTGGCAAAATTCCTAAAGAATATTATAAAAAAGAATTTAAACTTGACACATATGATGCAGTGCTTTATTACGGTAGAGACAATAAGCCTAATCTTGAGCAAATAGTTCTATGTTTCGGAGACAAAGATTTTTCCGTAATGGCTTTAGGCGAAATTCCAGCAAATGACAAGTCATCCAGACAGGAAGTTTTAAAAGCATTACTATCTCTTTATGTTGACAAAACGATTAAGGTTGACCCAACAGCTTTAGCAAGTTATTCACTCGATGTTTCCAATACAGAGTTTCAGTATGCGGGAAATATTTCTCAAATGTATTATTACACAATTGGCGGTAAGGGTGACCCTGCAAATAATCCTTTCGAAAATGAAATAATGGTTATGACATTGCCGGCAATGAAAGACAAAGTAATTCTAAAGTATTATGCAATCGACATGATTGGACGATATAAATTGAGTGGCATGCAAATTACAGCATACAAGGGATCTGATACCATTCTAAATGGAAACTATGCTTATGCGATAACTTTTAATGGAAGCCTTAAAGGGAAATCAAATTCTGTATATCAAATTGTAACAGGTGACGACCAATCATCCTTGTTATTTGTTGGTAGTGCTTACAGCAGACAAGAAGAATTAATGAATCAAATCAAAACAATTGCGAAGACTTTGCGGACCAAGTAACAGCAGCCAACAGTTGTATTTGCAAAAGCAGGACGGGACAATGTAACATCTGCTATGTGCAGGTGAAGCCATCCCTTTTTGAGTACGCTTTAAAAGTAGACGTTTTTCTTCATTGCATGTTGTTTTGCTGATGGGTGTAGTGAAGCGAAGGCGTAGCCGAAGCGTAACGGAGCCCATCAGCAAAAC
>NZ_JADWYR010000007.1 GCF_015831355.1 Panacibacter microcysteis | reverse complement strand
GTCGCCATACTTGCCAATAGATGTTCCTTTAGCATATTGAGCTTCGTGAATTGAAATTTCCTTTGTCGGCTTAACATTGTCAAGTCCAATTTTTTGTGGAATGTCTGCTGTATTGATGTTGGCCGCATTGTTAATGATGATTAGATAAATTTTCCAACTCATAGTTATAATTGTAAGGTCTGTTTAAAGTGACGCACAACGTTCGAGGCTTTGTGCAGTTGGGGAATTGACCAACTGTCCGCCCGGAACCGAAGCTAAATTTATAACTAAAAGCCGAAGTTTAGAACTACTGCCCAACAGAATTCCGTCCGCCGAATATAAAGCCTGGATATGCACTGCCGATGATTGCTGCAACGTCATGCCCCAATTGCACAAAACCTTTTGTTGGCTGCCGTTATCATCAGTAAGTTCTTGTCAAAATACAATTAGTCAAATGCTCTATAAAATTTTTGAATGACGGGAAAACATGTTCCTCTAATAATGGTTGTTGATTCTGCATTCCTGCATTTAAGTCAAAATATGTTATTGGAGTATCTATTTCATTTTCAGGTTGTCTAAGGTCAAGACAAACATAGAAGTTGTCCTGATAAAATGCAATAGGAATTAATTTCTGTTCCAACATTTTCTTGGATAGTCCTTGTTCAAAAAGTAAGTCATTTAATTCGGCAAACGGGTTTTCGTACCATGCGGTTGCAAGTGTCATTGTTGGTAATTGAAAGTATCTTTCATAACCATATGCTGTCATAAAAAATCTTTTGAATTCAATTGGAATTTTGAGTTTTATTTTCTTTTCGATGTTGTCAAAGTCCGACAACTTAATTTTTGTTTTTTGCAGGACTAAATCATAATAATTATCTGCCGTGACTTTTAAAGAGCCCTCATAGAATTTCAATAAAGAGTCTTTACAATCATCGTAATAAGCCTTGAAAAAGTTGTCGTAAGTGTCCATAGTTACAAGGCTTGTTCTAATGGCAGCCAACGTTGAGGGCTTGCTGCTGTGCTGGTATTTTATAACGTCCAGCCCGGAACTGCAGCCCAATAGAATTACTGATGTTGAAGATAAGAACTAAAGCTGAATAGAATTCCGTCTGACCGAACCGCTGCTGATAGCGAACAAACAGACGAGGATTTATTCGTCAGCCAGCATAGCAGCAAACCCCATGTTGTAGGCAGTACTTCAAGTCGTAATGAAATTATCTTGCGGTTCTATTTTTGATTTTTTGATTCTCAATATAAGTCCGACGATAATAGCAGTAACAGAATAAGCAATTATTATGTCTTGGCTCATACTTCCTTTAATCATTGTCTGAGTTATGTAAATGCCTAAAACGGCAACCGAAATTAAAATGACTTTTGATATTGCAAAGTTTATGTCTTGCTTCGATAAAAAATAGAAACAGGTCAGATAAACTAAAAATGTCGGTAAGGAAAAAGCAATACTAAAAAGTACAGTAATGGGATAAACTTCCAAAAGTCCAACAACTTGATGAGGGTTTGTCCCCCAAACGTATTGTATGGCTTGAGATGTAAACGGTGCTAACAAAAGTGTCAAAACCCAATGTCCAATTACATATGCTCTCTTCATTTTAATTTGGTGTTCGGAAGTAGTCAAAATATTGTGTCCGGCTACAAGGTTTGAGATGTCGCACCGTATTGCCTACAACGGACACGGCTTTGTGCAGTTGGGGAATTAACCATCTGTCTGCCCGGAACTGAAGCTAAATTTATAACTAAAAGCCGAAGTTTAGAACTACTGCCCGGCAGAATTCCGTCCGCCGAATATGAAGCTTGGATATGCACTGCCGATGATTGCTTCAAAGTCATGCCCCAATTGCACAAAACCTGATGTTGGTGGCTGGGCATTTGAAACGTACTGCCAGTATTTCTACCAATTCGGTTTATAACTTCTTAAACTGTCAACTTTAATTTTTCTCCAGATTGAAAATCTGTAGTTGCCTTCTGCTTTTTCAACCCGGGAGAAAGAACTGGAATATGTCTCTGTCCTCTGCTCGTAAAATATAATGTCGCCGTTTGGTTGAATTCTTCCAAAGTATTTTCCTGTCTGTCCTCCATTTAGGTCCTGAAACATATCAACCTTTATTTGTGTCCCACTAATTATGAAATAGCCTGGTACACCAACATTAGGATTATTTATTTTGTCAATAGTTGGAAAGGCATTGCAATCAACAAATAAAACCTGTCCTGTATTAAAAAATCTTGCAAACTCCTTTGAGTAGGTTTGCCATTGGGGATTAGTCCATTTGTCATAAGTTGAGTCCTTGAAATAGATTGCATTGGTGTCAATAAGGCTTTTGTCAAGTTTAGTATAACGAGGTTTATTGTACTTAAAAACTTTTGGATTTTGAACACGCATTCCTTTGTCACTTGTAATATGATACTTTACACAAGAAGCCAAAAGAATTGCAAGTGAAATAAAAATAGTTTTCATTGTCAAGTTTAGGATGTCTGCGGTTGCCTTGCCACCAACGAGCAGGGCTTTATGCAGGTTGGGAATTAGAATTCCGTCCGCCGACAACCGCTGCCGATTGAAATATATAATTGAATTTAAGAACTAAAGTTGAAAGTTGTTTGTCCCGCCCGAACCACAGCCTGGATTTGCAATTAGCTGATGTTACAAGTTCAAGCCCAGCTTGCATAAAACCCAATGTTGCCTGCTGGCTTTCGTCACCTGTGTGATGAAAGCCAAATGCTATCGTTTGCTTTGGTCGTATAATTCCATAATAGTTCGTCATCAATTGTCCCTTCGTAAAATATTTGTCCTCTAATGTCTGTCCATTTGTGGTTATAATAAGTCAGCACCTGTTTTATTCCTTCATAATGTTTTTTGTCAAGTGGATTTCTGTCCTTAGAAAATTTACCTTCTTTCTCATAGGTCGGATAATACTCAAAATATTTATCTGTCAAACCTGCCTGCTTAAACCAAATGCTTTTGAAATATTCTTTATCGCCCACGGAATATGCCCAATCACTTCTTTGTTTAATTAAATCGCTACTTGTTCTGTAAGAAAGTAAGCTGTCATCTTTGAAGTGAATTGTCAAAGAATATTCTGGCAAATATTTATAAGGTCCTTTGGGGTTTGAATTATTCCAATTGTCAATAAAGTCTGCAACTTGGTCATTTGTCAAGCGTAAAGAAACTGTGTCGAACTGCTTGTGAATTTCAACATAGTCAACGTTGTCTTTGTCCACCTTTTGTTTGTCGTTGAAGGAACCAACACAAGATGTCAAGAAGAGTGATATGATTATTAGGGATTGTCTCATAAGCTTGCAGGCAACGTTCGAGGCTTTGTGCAGTTGGGGAATTGACCAACTGTCTGCCCGGAACTGAAGCTAAATTTATAACTAAATGCCGAAGTTAAGAACTACTGCTCGGTAGAATTCCGTCCGCCGAATATAAAGCCTGGATATGCACTGCCGATGATTGTTTCAACTTCGAGCCCCAATTGCACAAAACCTTTTGTTAGGCGTTCGGCTTGTACTCTGTCTGTTCTAAAACGTAAATGAACTACCATGCGAAATGTTGCTTATTTATTATTTGCAAGTCGTCGTCAGATAAAGGTGTTTCCAAAAGTTTTGGATTAATTTTTTCCATTAACTTTTTTAATTTCTTTTCTTCTGTTGTGTGCATCTGGGTTACGTCAACATGAGAAACTGATGGGTTGCTCAATACGGGAATTAAACTTTCGGCTGGAATTCTGTGTCTGTCAACAGCCATCCAAACACTTAACACTTTTAACTTAGGGATATACTCTAGCGCCGAAAAATCAAATTGTGCCTTAATATCATTTCCGTTTCGGCATTGTGCAAATATTGTATGCAGATTTTTTAGTCCTCGTAGTTCGGAAAAATTGTTCAGTCCAAGCATATTAATGTATAAATATTCAAGGTTTGGAAAAGTCAACACAAAGCCTATGCTTGAAAGGTATTTTTTCTTTTGTTTTAAATTATGCAACCGCAGACTGATAATATTTCCATTTCCTTTTAAGTCCGACCATTTGTCGCTTTCGCAGGCTAAAAAACTTAATTGTTGTAGTGATGGAAAGAGATTTAAAAAAGCAAAACTGTCAATTTTTGAACCTGAAATAATAAGTCGCTGTACTTGTATAAGGTCAACGGGTGTTGTCAGTATTTCTTCTAATGATTTAGCGAAATCAAAAAAGTTTGAAAAGTCAAGTAGTTGAAGGATGTTATCTGAAATGATAGCTTGAGCTGTTTGTTTCATGAAGGCTATTTTCATTTCCGTCGATTAGAACGGTGGTTGATTTAAGCTGACGCCTAACGGCCACGGCTTGGCGATGTGGCGGCATTTGAAAAACGTCAAGCCCGGAACCGCTGCTGAATAAAGTTACAAAAGTTCATTGTTAATGCTGCTGCCTGGCTTTATTCGTCGGCTGGGACTGAAGCCGATTAGCGAACAAAAAGTTGAGAATATATTCGTCGACCCGCCATATTGCCAAACCGCCTGTTGTAGGCTTGTGCTGCTCTGTCCACCATTAGAACTTAATATTACACTTTGGTAATGCCTTTTTTATTCTTGTCTGTTCTGCTTTGTCAAGATGATTACCTACAAGTCCTAATTCTTTCAAATTTATTAAGTCGCCAATGTTGTCTGGCAACTTTGTCAAACCGCAACCATACAAATACAAGTATTGCAGATTGTGAAGTTTTGTCAACCTATTAATTTCTGTCAAAACCGAATTATCTGTCAAATCAATTAATGTCAAGTTAGTGAGTTCGGTCAACTCGTTTGGAATTGTTGTAATGGCGTTAAGTGTCAGCCGAAGAGTTGTGAGATTTTTCAAATTCTTGATGTCGCTTGGAATTTCCTTTATCATCCAACAATTTGTCCTGTCGCCGTAATCACAGTCCATGCCGTTTATAGATAGGTGTCGAAGTTCAGTCATTTGAAAAACGCTATCTGGTATTTTGTCGCTCTTTAATTGCTGTGTCGAAGCAGTGTAAGTTGTGTCGCTATAAACATTGTCAGCAGAGTAAAGTTTTGCTGTCATTGTCGAACAAGCAACAATAACAAAAAGTGTCGCAAAGAAAATGTTTGATATGAGTTTGAGGTTTGTCATAGCATAGCCTACAACGTTTCAGGTATTTCTGCAGTAGCGGAAGTCCGTGTTACGTCAGCTTAAATTTATTGATAAAGTTGAATAAAGTTCATTTGTTGAACACTTTTTCGTCAGCCGCTATTGCAGGAATACCATGTTAGCGGTAGTACTCCGTTTTTCAACGCTCTTTCAACTCAGTCATGTTGTAAATTACTTTACTGCTGTCAATCGGCACATTACAACGAAGAAGTCTTGCGTCGCTAATCAGATGCATTGGCTTTGTAAACTGCATTTTGTCATTGCCTTTAATGTCTGCTTTGATAAAAAGCGTGTCTTTCCGCTTGAACAGAGTAAAGTCGTATGAATGCTGATTGTTGCTGCTGAAAATAAAGTGTCTAAACTGGAAGTAATACTTGTCATCATAGGTGATTAAGAAATCGTTTTCACCATAATCAGTTTTTAGAAGACCGATTTGCATTCCGTTATAAACGGTTCGGTCGCTATTGTTGGCCGAGAAAAGTTCCTGGTCGTTTGTACGATTTATACTATGAAAGCCCCTTTTTATTTCGACTTTGCTTTGTGAAAGGTCGTTTCCAGTGGTGACGCTTATTGTACTCAGGTCAACCAGCTTGAAATGCTTATTGAAAAAATAAAACCCAACCAATCCAACTGTCAGAATAATGATAATGACTGATGCGATTATAAACTTTCTCTTCACGTCTGACTAAAATTTAGAAATGGTTGCTTTTGTATTACCGCTAACGTTCGAGGCTTTATGCAGGTTGGGAATTGTTATTCGTCCGCCCACAACCGCTGCTGATTGAAAATATAAAGTTGAATTTAAGAACTAAAGTTGAGATTTATTCGTCCAGCCCGAACCACAGCCTGGATTTGCAATTGGCTGATATTTGCTGGTCATGCCCAACTTGCATAAAACCCAATGTAAGCAGCAGTTTAGTTGTCAGTAGAATGAGTCGTCTTTAATATTTAGTCCACTCCACTTATTTAATTCTTTCGCAAAGTTTTTCAAATCACCCCTTGCGTTACGTCTGTTGATAAAATGATACTTGCCGTTTCTGCGTCCTTCTAATACCCAGTTAGAGCCGTCAGTACTGTTATCGTCGTCTGGGTCAGCAACAGGACTGCTCCAAAAATCAAGTTCTGTTATATAATTTTCAATTGCACTCCACTGCCCACTTGTCAAAACATTTATTGTGTCAAAATCTATAAGAGCAAAACGGTCAGCTTTTTGAATTGTGTCAAGAATCCATTTCCCATTTTCATCTTTACCCTTGCCTTCAATTTCTGGATAAAACGCTGGTTGTCTGTCAAGAGTTTTAGCATTAAGAAAATAGTTTCCGTTAAACTCCTTGATTGAAAAGCAAACTGGTTTATGAAAAGAACGCAACCACAAGAGCCGATAAATAGTTATTGAATCGGACTTCGTGTAAAGTATCGGCTCTTTGAATGAATATAATGAAGATGAATACCATTTCTGTTCAAAGTCCCTGTAATTTGGATTTCTTCTTTCAACTGTGTCATTTAAAATAGAAGGAAAATAGTAAGAGAGCGAATCATTTTTTGATGCTTTTTCAAAAACATTTTTTGTGTCTACTGAATCATTTGTCTTGCAACTAACTAATGTCAAGATAGATAGAGGAAGAAATAGGCTTAAAGACCGCAAGATTTTGTCCATTGTAGGGTGTCGTTAAATTGCTGCTTACGTTCAAGGCTTGGCGAAGAACTGGTATTAGCATTCCCGTCGGCCCGAACTGCAGTTAAATTTATGGGTTAAAGTTCATTGTTATTGATGTCGCCAAATTTATAATGTCCAGCCGATACTGAAGCTTAATGGCCAAGCAAAAGTCGATGCAGCGTAATGTCAGCCAGTTTTTTGCCAAGCTTCATGTTGCCTGTAGCCTTATGTCGAAGTAGGCTTTGCTTTTATCGTTCTGATGAAATAAATGATAAACGAGGTTTGTCCAACAATAAAAAGTGCCCACGCTATGGGAATTAGTTTCATCCGAAATTGAATAGCTTTCATTAATTCATTTTGGTCTGTCAAATGAACGTCCAAAAGAATGGATGGAAATTTCAAATAAATTATTGTCGGAATAGTCAATGCGAAGTGAATTGCAAAGAAAGTCCAGTTTGTTTTGTCTGTCCGCTTAGATAATAGCCAATAATCAATTGTCACCAAAAGCAAGACAATCAAAACAATAAGTCCCCAAACATAATAAGGCGGGAAAATTGTCATGTGCCAACCTGGAACTACAGAAGTCGCAAAGTCAAACGAAAATGGAATTGTCAGCAACAACAGAATGAGGAAAGCAAGAAATGGTATATGAGGTCTTGTCATAAACTGTCTGTCTTGTCAATGCTGATTTTTGTTTGAAGCTGTCACCAAAGGTTACAGGCAACGTTCGAGGCTTTGTGCAGTTGGGGAATTAACCAACTGTCCGCCCGGAACTGAAGCTAAATTTATAACTAAAAGCCGAAGTTTAGAACTACTGCCCGGCAGAATTACGTCCGCCGAATATGAAGCCTGGATATGCACTGCCGATGATTGTTTCAACGTCGAGCCCCAATTGCACAAAACCTTTTGTTGTGCGTTCGTTTTTTTACGCTTCGGTATCAAACCGCCTTTTAAAAAGTTCAAATTGCTCTTTAATTATAGCGTCAATGTTCTCTCGGTTTGCTCCTTCCCAATAATGTTGATAGTCGGCGTAAAGTAAATCGTCTTTAGCCCAATACAAAAGAGCCAAATCTTGATACTCGCTATCCATGTCAAGTTCGTAGTAAATGTCTCTGAACTCCCTTAAAACTTTATCATACTTTTCTGGTTTGTCAATATTTGAAGTAAGCAAAAAGTAAACATAGTTCTTTAAAGTTTTTGTTTTGTCCGAATAATCTAAGTTTAAATCTTTGAAAACTTTGTTTGTCAATTCTTTTAATTCAAATTGATTATAAGGTCTTGTAGTTCCCGCAAGTTCATAAAGATTGATAGATTCGTAACCTGCTTCCATCATTTCAATAGCCCAATCGATCCAACTTTCAGTAATGTCGGAATTGAATGCTTTTTCTTTTAGGATTTTATATGTCGATAAAACAGGTTCTCTCATTTTATTCAATAGTTACACAGCTTCCATTTTCTAACGGTCTGTCCTGGTAAACTTATTTTGAGTAGGATGTCGCTTTAAAATGACGCACAACGTTCGAGGCTTGCCGCAGGGTTGGTATTTTATAACTGTCTGCCCGGCAACTGAAGCCGATTAAAAAACTGAAGTTGAAGTTAACAACTAAAAGCCAAATAGAATTCAGTCAAGCCCGATATTAGATGATAGTAGTACAACTGCC
>NZ_JADWYR010000006.1 GCF_015831355.1 Panacibacter microcysteis | reverse complement strand
TGATGCCATACTTTGCTGCCAGCTTCCTGAAGCCGCAGCCTTGCGTTAAATACTCCGCAATGATCTGTTCTTTTAAATCCATGATTTGGTTGATTTTTAGTCAACCTATTTCAGGACGAGACATTGAAAAACTGAAGTTGAGCCTTTGTTCGTCAAGCCCCACTTTTGCCAAACCCATGTTAGCGGTTCGTTGTTTTCATTCTTTTATTTCCAATAATTTTTCATTAAGTCCGCAACCCAAATAGGTTGTTTAATTTCTGTTTTAGGTTGAAACTCTTTAAATACTGGTTTAATGTCCAATATTGGTGTTCCGTCAATTGCGTCAAGATATTTCACTTTAATCGTCCGTCCGTTATGTTCGAGTAATTCAACTGTACAAAGTCCAATTGTGTTTGGTCTGTCTTTTTTGCGTTGTCCTAAAATGCCAACTAACGGATAGTTAGGATTTCCTCTTGGTCTGCCTGAAAAAACTATGTCGTCAGTTTTAACTTTGTCAAAGTAGTAAATTATTTCAAGGTGTGAAAAGTCTGAAATATTTTCTAACGCCTCTGTCGGAATATGGTCTACAAGTTCTATCTCTGCAATAATTGTTTCCCAATGGTCGTCAATTGGTTCTGTTCGTGAGTTTTTCACTGTCGCAATTGGTATCAATTTTATTTCCATATTGTCTTAGTATTATTGTCTGTTGTGAGTTTCGTTACAATGACCGCTAACGGCTACGGCTTGGCGATGTGGCGGCATTTGAAAATCGTCAGCCCGTAACCGCTGCTAAATTTATAAATAAAAGTTCATTGTTTATTCTATTGCCCGGCTTTATTCGTCGGCTGGAACTGAAGCCGATTAGCTAACAAAAAGCTGAGCACATATTCGTCGCCCCGCCATATTGCCAAACCGCCTGTTGCCTGCAGTTAAAGACTTGCGATTAGAACAGAAATGCAATGTCACCCGTACCTACCTCAGCTACTTTCCACTTTTTTATTACAACACCTAAACTACTTTTAATGTCCCATGTACAGTCAAAATAAATTCCAAATGTTCCTTCTTCGCAGTTCTTGTTGTCAGCGATATATACTGATAGCGGTTCTATAAATTTTTTCAAATTCATAGCATTTGTTGGTGTCGGTAAATTTTCTTCAATTTGTTGCTTTGTCAACTGATTACCATAACTCCAACCTTGATAGTAGTCCGGATATGATTTTTTATAATACTCGAAAACTTGTTGAAGAATTTCTGGCACTAAATAGTCTTGTTTAGAAATGAAGCCTTCATAATTTTTCTTTTGGCAGTCGTTTATTGTGTCCACAGTATTATTAAAAATTACATCAACTGTCGTGTCAAATGAACTGAACCTACAAGTTAAAGTATATTCATTGTGTGTTGTGTCGGTCATTTTCCTTGTCGGAATTTTGGAATTGTCATTTGGATTTTTGTTTTTGTTGTCAAGATTACAACCAAAAAGAAGTGTCAAAAAGATTATTGTTAAGATTTTAAGCATCTTCGAATTAATTGCAGGCAACGTTCACGGCTTGGCGATGTGGCGGCATTTGAAAATCGGCAAGCCCGGAATCGCTGCTAAATTTATAACTAAAAGTTCATTGGTTATTCTATTGCTCGGCTTTATTCGTCGGATGGAACTGAAGCCAAATAGCAAATAAAAGTTGAGCATTTATTTGTCGCCCCGCCATATTGCCAAACCACCTGTTGTGCGTTCGTACTTCTAGTTAATATTTTCTGTCAAAAGACTTGCCATTGAAACTATACACACCATTGGGACCACCGCCAAACCACAATTCTCCTGTTTTGCTTCTGTAAATAATCCAAATAAGGTCACCATCGAGACCATCTTTTTTGGTAAAATTTTTCACAGAATTACCATCATATCTCCATACACCAGATTCTGCAGTCCCAAACCAAATATTCCCTGAAGCATCCTCTCCAATGGAAAATACTCTCTCAAGAGAATTGCCTTTGGTGTCCTCCTTTTTCAGTTTTTGTTGGTCTGTGAAATTGACTACCTTTTTTCCCTCATATTTAAGAACCCCAATTCCATTATTACCAATCCAAAGATTCCCTTTGCTATCTTCCATAATACTGCGGATATGGAGATGTCCTGTTTCGTCGTTTAGTCCCAAAGAACCATCGTTTATTATTTTAAAATCTGAACCATTATACCCAATCAATGCACCATAAGTTCCAAACCAAACCGCTCCATTTTTACTTCTTACAAAATTTGTCGAAATTGAATAATGATTCTCTTGCCCTAATTTTGTTTTAACAGGCAATGTTCTATATGAAAGTATTTTTTTGTCATATTGATACACACCTGGATTTCCTTCAAGTTTGTTGTAGCCCGCAGTTTCATCCCCTTTAAACCAAAGGTCACTATCAGATAATTTCCATTGTTTTGTTGAGTCGTAATTTCTTTCTTTATAAATAGATATTTTTTGTCCATCATAAATACTTAATCCTTTTCCACATTCAAACCAAATTATTCCTTTTTTATCTTCATAGATATTCCTCACCTGATTGTCACTTAGTCCGTTTTCCGTTGTAAAATATTGGAACTCTCCATTATGAAGTAAACAAACTCCTTCTTGGTGGCTACCAAACCAAATATTTCCTTTTCTATCCTCTAAAATTGAACGAACGCCTGTTTTGAATTTCAACAATTTGCTGTCAGTCTTAGTCTGTACTACCTGATCTTCCTTATTTGATTGACTTTGACTGTTGCAACAGATTGTAACAGCCAGCAAAAATGTCCAGCAAGGAATAAAAATGTTTTGATTACCAAATTTCATTTTCATTGAAACGGTGTCTTTAGTATGACGCACAACGGACACGGCTTGGCGATGTGGCGGTATTTGAAAATCGTCAGCCCGTAACCGCTGCTAAATTTATAAGTAAAAGTTCATTGCTTATTCTATTGCTCGGCTTTATTCGTCGGCTGGAACTGAAGCCAAATAGCGAACAAAAAGTTGAGAATTTATTCGTCGCCCCGCCATATTGCCAATGCAATGTTACCTGCTGTGCTTCTTCATACTGTAATTGTCCTGCCCTTGATAGCACTGCTTTTCGAAAATTTATTAACGCAATTTGTGTCAGTCAAATAAGTAAACTGACTTTTAGAAACAATGTCTTTAAAACGTTTGTCAGCAGTTTTACTTCTTGTCGAGATATGAACATTTCCATATTGGCAGATGTACGCCACGATATTTTGTCCTGGGTCGGTGAAGTGAACGTATGGCAAGATGCCATTTGTCCGCACCAACCAACTAAGATTTTTTATAAAACTTGGAAGTTCACTTATCGCAACTTTCAAGGCTCCATTAAATCGCTTACCGATTTTATTGCCAACTAAATATTGTAGTGCTTCTTGAAAATTCTCGTAAGTGTCAAGCCGTTTGAGCCAAGCTATGTCTATGTCACCTAAAAATACCAAATGGTCGGAGCCCAAGTTTTTGGCTAAATAAGCAATTTGTGTCCCGAGCAACTTTTGATGTCCTTTATAAGATTTTGAAGGAACCGTCAAAACATAATTGGCAAAGACTTTTGGCGATTTAAAAACATCTTCGTCCTTCTTACGATCGTAATGTCGCAATGGAAGGATTGGAAATTTATTAATGGCTTCTTGTCTGTCAATTTTGATTAGCATACGATGTCGAATAGCATAGCAGGTAACGTTCACGGCTTGGCGATGTGGCGGCATTTGAAAATCGTCAGCCCGTAACCGCAGCTAAATTTATAACTAAAAGTTCATTGTTTATTCTATTGCCCGGCTTTATTCGTCGGCTGGAACTGAAGCCGATTAGCTAACAAAAAGCTGAGCACATATTCGATGCCCCGTCATATTGCCAAACCGCCTGTTGTGCGTTCGCCTTTTTATGGAAGCAACCAAGCTTTCCATTTTGGTCTATTGTCCAAATATTCGTGATAATGCTTCTGAAAGTCGTAGAACTTATTTGTCTTAGGGAGCGAATTTATATCGACATAGCTTGAATACTCTTGCTCACTATCAAATGTTTTTAGAGATTTATTTTTCAAGTCGTAAACTATGTAGTCATAGCTTGGACTGATTGTATTTTGATGGGAAACTTTTGCACAAAGAAATTGGTCAAAGATTTTATAGTCCTCAATAATTAGCTCGTCTTGATTTGGTTCTGTTTTGTCTGGGTCAGGATAGAAGTATGTCCAAGCAAAATCTTCACTCTGAATTGTCTGACCGTAACCAACAGGAATTTTTGAATTATCACCAAGTCCAGTGTCTTGCCAATAAGAAAACGAGAGAACAAAAAGTAAAACTGAAATTACAAGGTGGCTTAACAGCCAAAATCGAACCTTTTTTGCCCATACATATTTTGTCCATTGAATGCTTGTTGTTTTTGACAATATGAATATCACTAACAAAACAACTGTTGTATAAATGGTTGAGAGAACAATAATCTTCAAAATAATCAAAAGCAATTCAATCATTGCCATCATGTCAACTCGATTTGGTTTTTAGGAAATGTTATCCTAGGTGACGCACAACGGTCAGGTATTGCTGCAGGCGGGATATTCATTGATCGTCCAGGCCGGAACAAATGCTGACTGAAAATATTTTGTTGAAGATAACAACTAAAGTCATAGAGATATTCGTCCAGCCCGTACTGAAGTACAGCGATGCAAACTGCCGAAGTTTCAATGTCCAGCCCCGCTTGCAGCAATACCCGTGTTGTAGGTAGCCCATCGCTTAATTAGGTTGTTTGATTAATTCTAAGTTTTCATCTTTTGCTTCATTCCATCCTGTCCAAATAGATTTTAAGGTTAAGTGTTTGCGATCAAAGGAAACAACCTTGTAGATGTCAACTCTTGGAGGACAACTTTTATCAATTCGTAGAGTGCTTCTTGTCATAAAAGTTGAATCGCTCAACCAACGAATTTTTAAAGTGTCTGGGTCGTTACAGGCAATTTCGTTTGTCCAAAGAACTATGTCATTATTAATAAAATTTAAGCCAGCACAATTTGATTCAGTCAATATAAAATGTCCGGAAACAGCATGAGCAAAACTATTACTCTTAATAGTGTCCGCATGTGAAACAGTGTCAATAAAACCTTGAATCATTTGGGTATCTTTTGTTTGATATATTGGTCGCATTGCACCATGAAGAAACCAACCTAATATAAATGTCAAAAGTCCAGTTACAGTTACAATTAAAAGAGTCTTGCCTTTCATAATTTTAGTCTGTCAATAATTGTATAAGGGTTGTGTCTGGGTTGCCTACAACGAGCAGGGCTTTATGCAGGTTGGGAAATAGTATTCCTTCTGCCGATAACCGCTGCTGATTAAAAATATGTTGATGAAGTTAAGTACAAAAGTTGATAGATATTCGTCTGCTGGGACTGAAGCCTGGATTTGCAATTAGCTGAGGTTTATGGTCATGCCCAACTTGCATAAAACCCAATGTTGGCTGTAGTTATTCTTTGTTACGAGCCCCATAAAACATCCACTTGTAGTCCATATCTTTCAAATCCTTTCCCCAATGATTGTCCTTAGTTACAGTAAACTGTTTTGAGCTAAAAGTTCCTTTGTACGGCTTTGAGATAATAACGCTTTCTCCATTTTTAATTCTTGTCCGAAAATAAGTGGTGTCTGTTCCTGAATACTTTGGCATTAGGAAAACAATGAATTCTTTTGGCATTAGTTTACGTCTAAAATAACCATTACCACAAAAGTCAAAACCCCTTGCTTCGATTGCATACCAACTATTATAATTACTTGTATCTACTGCTTCTTGTATAGCAAAAACATAACTGTCTTTGGCAACAAAAATTTTAGGCTCGGTAGTTTCATTGACAACATAAACTGGAAAAAAGGTACTTCCTTTTGTCGCTCCATAATAGAGTTTAGAAATAATTGTCTTGCCGTAGTCTGTATAAATTTGTAAACCGTCAGATGATAAGGTGTCGAAATCATACACATTGTGTTCCCATCTATATTGCTGCTCATCGATATTTCTGTGTTGCCTTTCAGTGTCAAAGTTTACTGTGTCTGTAAACTTGTATTGTCCGACAAAGTTTGGAAAAATCTCATTAATACCGTCTGTTTTCCACTGCTCCAAACTGTCAAACTTTGTCTGATGTATGAGAACAGGGAATTTAAAGCCGTCTAACTTTTTGTCAAGAGTTTTGTCACTTGTGTTGCAAGAAAAAAGGAAAAGGGTACATATTGTGAAGAGTCTTGTCATAATTACAGCTAACGTTCGAGGCTTTGTGCAGTTGGGAATTAACCAACTGTCTGCCCGGAACTGAAGCTAAATTTATAACTAATAGCCGAAGTTTAGAACTACTGCCCGGCAGAGTTACGTCCGCCGAATATATAGCTTGGATATGCACTGCCGATGATTGCTTCCACATCGAGCCCCAATTGCACAAAACCTTTTGTTGTACGCCGCTTTTAGTGAACTTGATTTAGAACTGCTAACATTTTATTTAGCTTCAATTCTCGTTCTATTTTATATGTGTCACCCCAAAGCGATAGTATTTCCGGAATGAGTTGACGCTTGATTGCAATTAAAGCTGTTTCCTTAAAACTTTTATAAATAGTTCCTTCTAAATAAAATTGTCCAAAAGCAATTGAAATAATAGCTGCGTCAATGCCCGACATATAACGACTACTTAAATCACTTTCCTTTAAATATGGGGTCAGTTTATTTATGTCTGTTTCGTAAATGTCAAATTTTGGATAACCCCATTCATTTATTTGATCAAATAAGAAATCCGCTGGGTCATTATTTGAGTGAGTTGTTCTCCAGTCTTTAAAGCCAGCATATGTGTCTGCTCCATCGTCATTACCAAAAGGTCCAGTTTCATCAATAGGACTGAAATAAAAATCTTCTGTCAATAATGCTTTTGCTTTCGGATGGGCTTTGTCAAAAGTTGGTGAATAGTCAGACATATTTTTTGTTTGCTTTTGCGTTGTGTCAATTTTTGGAATGCCAGTGCCTTTTTGCGAATTGTCTTTTGTCTGTCCGCAAGCAGTTAAAGTAAAAAGTAAGTATACTAAAATTTGAGGTCTCATAAAGTGGCGTACAACGGTCAGGTATTGCTGCAGGCGGGATATTCATTGATCGTCCAGGCCGGAACAAATGCTGACTGAAAATATTTTGTTGAAGATAACAACTAAAGTCATAGAGATATTCGTCCAGCCCGTACTGAAGTACAGCGATGCAAACTGCCGAAGTTTCAATGTCCAGCCCCGCTTGCAGCAATACCCATGTTGTAGGTAGCCCATCGCTTAATTAGGTTGTTTGATTAATTCTAAGTTTTCATCTTTTGCTTCATTCCATCCTGTCCAAATAGATTTTAAGGTTAAGTGTTTGCGATCAAAGGAAACAACCTTGTAGATGTCAACTCTTGGAGGACAACTTTTATCAATTCGTAGAGTGCTTCTTGTCATAAAAGTTGAATCGCTCAACCAACGAATTTTTAAAGTGTCTGGGTCGTTACAGGCAATTTCGTTTGTCCAAAGAACTATGTCATTATTAATAAAATTTAAGCCAGCACAATTTGATTCAGTCAATATAAAATGTCCGGAAACAGCATGAGCAAAACTATTACTCTTAATAGTGTCCGCATGTGAAACAGTGTCAATAAAACCTTGAATCATTTGGGTATCTTTTGTTTGATATATTGGTCGCATTGCACCATGAAGAAACCAACCTAATATAAATGTCAAAAGTCCAGTTACAGTTACAATTAAAAGAGTCTTGCCTTTCATAATTTTAGTCTGTCAATAATTGTATAAGGGTTGTGTCTGGGTTGCCTACAACGAACAGGGCTTGCTGCTGTGCTGGTATTTTATAACGTCCAGCCCGGAACTGTAGCCCAATAAAATTACTGATGATGAAGATAAGAACTAAAGCTGAATAGAATTACGTCTGACCGAACCGCTGCTGATAGCGAACAAAATGATGAAGATTTATTCGTCTGCCAGCATAGCAGCAAACCCCATGTAAGCTGTAGTTGCATTCTTCGCTAAGATTGTCCCCACGCAAATTCGCAGTTGTCAAATATTTTATTTTGTAAATCGGTTTTGTCAATTAGTACACTAAAAACTCCCTCGTCATTAAAATCGTTTTCACCAACTTGAAGAAGTAAAATTTTATCTGAAAAAATTATCTTCTCTATTTCATCTTGTCCGTATTGGCAATGAGTGAACATTCCAAATATTTTTGATTTCTCACTACCAGCAGTGTGGTCCCAAATTTTTCCATCTTTATTTACATAGTCCATTTCATCGTCTTCTGGTTCTCTAATTCTTTCTGATAATTTTTCTGTGTCAGCGAATATTTTGTCAACAAGCCTGCCCGAAAAAAAGTCGTCATCATGTTCTTTTATGTGTCTAATCAAATTTTCGTTGGGGGTGTCAACATAAAATACTTTCCCTGTGTCGTTTCTGATGTTGGCAAAAAATAGCACCTGTCCTGACTTTGGTAAAAGTCCAGATTTGTCAAAGGGGGAAAATTTTGACAAATCAAGTTGGGCTGCAAAGAATAAACCCTTTGGATATTCAATGCCTGGCGGAAGGTCAACGATAGGTCCGCCATATCTTGAGTGCCCCAAGGGAAAATTTACATCTGTATGTTTTGTGTAATTTCCAGTGTCAAGCAAGATTTGTGGCATCTCTATAGAAGCTCCGTAAAAGAGTGTCTTGCCTGCCGTAAATCTTATTATGTCAAATACTTTTTGAGTCCTGTCCATCTGAAACTTTAAAAATTAAAACGGGTTTGATGTCGTGAGGGCAATTACAGCTTACGTTCGAGGCTTGCCGCAGGGCTGGAATTGTTGCTGTGTCAGCCCGGCAACTGAAGCCGATTGAAAAATGATGTTGAAGTTAACAACTAAAAGCTAAATAGAATTCGGTCAAGCCCGATATTAGCTGATAGTAGTAAAACTGCCGATTGTTACTACGTCCGCCAGCCTTGCGGCAAACCTTTTGTTACCTGCCGTTATTCTCGGTCGCATTTTTAGGTTGTTTGTTGATAAAGAGAAATGCTTGAGTAATGATTAGCCCAACTAACGACCAAAAATTAATTACTGCTTTATCTGAATGCTTTCTGTGTACACGGCGAATTGTATCAAGATAATCCTTTGCTTTTTGTTTTACTGTGTCAATATTTTGAGTTGCGTCAATCTCTGTTTTTTGCATTGAAGTAAAAGCTTCGTTCTTTGAAGCTACAAAATCAAAATGCAGAAAACTGTCAGCAAGCAGGTAAAATAAAAGTCCGAACGAAACTATTTGCAAAACCCTTTTTAATTTCATTTATTGAACTTTATCGCTATTTAATTCCGCAATGAAAAATAGGATTGTCAAACCAATGCCTAAAATAACAAGGGTTCTGCTTTTTTTAATTGTCGCCCAAACTGTCAACACTGAAGCTGCTAAAAACATAAGACCACTTGTCAGATTATAGTTTGCATAAACCGATGCGTTTTGATAGTACCATTGATTTTCATTAATTGGTCCGAACGGATATGCAGATTCTTGTCCAGCGATTTTTACATTGTAAAATTCGGAAAGCCCAATAAATGAAAATAAGAGTTCGAACGCCACAACAACATAAGGTAATGTCCAAAGAAGTTTGCTGTTGCTATTGTTTGTCATTGTGTGTAGGGTGTCCAATATAATGGCAGGTAACGACAAGGGCTTGCTGCTGTGCTGGTATTTTATAACGTCCAGCCCGGAACCGCAGCCCAATAGAATTAATTATGATGAAGATAAGAACTAAAGCCGAATAGAATTACGTCTGACCGAACCGCTGCTGATAGTGAACAAAAAGTTGAGGGTATATTCGTCAGCCAGCATAGCAGCAAACCCCATGTTGGTGGCAGTTTTGTCACGGCAGCCATTTGTCCTTTTCAGTCCAATCTCTAAACTCTATAAATTTTGCAACAGCTCTAAAACAAAAGTTCACACAAGTCGTGTCGACAAAAATGAAAACTTCCGGAAAATTGTTAATCTCTGGTCTTTGTAGCCGAAGCGACAGGTCAAGATTATATGAACCGCCTTCTTCGTCAAGTCTTAAAGTCTTGATTGGTTTCTCAGGTTCTACATTCTCTATAAATCCAACGACTTCTTTAAGCTCTAAAATTTTCCTGTCGGCTGTGTCATAATTGTTTTGAAAAACTAATTTGAGATTTGTACCAACGAAAATTTTTGAAACGATTCTATATTTATCAATGTCAGCTTTCATTGTTCCTTGTTTAGCCAAATTTCTGAACCTATTGGAACATCTTCTTTTGTCAAATTATTCTCCACAAGAATGTCACGAAATTCATTCCAGCCAATGCCTCTGATACTTGTTTGAATGGATGTTTGGTCTGGTCTGATTATTTTTATTGGGTCACCAACGCTTGCTTTTTTGTCACCCAGACCAGGAACTAAAATTAGTCCACGTCCTGTCACATTAAAATGGTCTTCAACTTTGAAAAGAAACATGCTGTCGTTTTAAATTGCCACCAACGTTCGAGGCTTGCCGCAGGGCTGGTATTTTATAACTGTCTGCCCGGCAACTGAAGCCGATTAAAAAACTGAAGTTGAAGTTAACAACTAAAAGCCAAATAGAATTCAGTCAAGCCCGATATTAGATGATAGTAGTACAACTGCC
>NZ_JADWYR010000005.1 GCF_015831355.1 Panacibacter microcysteis | reverse complement strand
GGTGGCCATACCACCTTTGCCTTTTTCGCCCTTAAAATTTTCCGGGCTTATACTTCTTGTTTTGGCATCAGATAACTGGTAAATGTTACTCATGTTTGAATTGATGCCGTTGAACTTTTGTTGCGCACTCAGTTGTACGGCAATCAGCGCGAAACATAAACACAATAACGTTGCTTTCATACTACAATTTTTTCAGTGACCTAAATCCATTTATACATTTTTCCGCTCCCGGGCACCGCATCATGACGCGGATGCCGGGGCATCCGGATACACCGGCAGCGCCTGTCTGCAGTGGTTATTGCAGATCAGGCTCAGTAGCCGGCATTTTGAACAAGCGTCCCACCCGCTCTGTCAATTTCTATCTGGGGCAAAGGAAAAATCTCGTCTTTGCCTTCTTTAAATTTAAAATAGCCCGGCGTTACTTCGTTCTGCCACCTGGAAGGGTTTGACAGATATGCTTCCGCTATTCCCCACCGCCGCAGATCCCAGCCAAATTTTCCTTCGAAAGCCAGTTCAATCCTTCTTTCATGCACGATTGTCCAGAACATTTCTTCATATCCCTGCGCACCGGAAACCGGTGGTAACTCCCCGACGACATCATGATTAATCGTATTGGGATCGGTTGTCGTTGCGGTTCGCTGACGCACCATATTCACATAGCTGGCTGCCGCAGCCGGATTGCCAAGTTCGTTCATCACTTCGGCGTACCACAGTAACACTTCCGCGTACCGGACAAGCGTGTAATTAGCCGAGTTATTCCAGCTGACCTGGTCTACCGTAACGCCATTGTTATTGGGGGCATTTGCAATACACCATTTCCTGATTCCCAAACCGGTACCGTTCACCTTATCTAAAAAAAGCTGCCCGAAGAAATCATCTTTGTTTTTACGAAAAATAGAAGCTACAAGTCGCGGATCGCCTGCCTCGTATTCTGATTCCAGATCGGGCGTCGGCCTGGTCCAGCCCCATCCACCGCCGGCTACATACCCTTCACCGTTTGGCGCAGTGAGTACAGTGCCAAAATTATCTGTTCCTTTTTGATTCATCGCAGTATACTGCACTTCAAAAACGGCTTCTGAACTGTTGTCATGTGTACCGTTAAAAACATCGTTGTAATCAGGCAACAACGCATAGCCATATGACATGATTTCTTCAAGCAACAGCTTGGCATCATTCCAGCGGTGCTCATACAAGTATATCTGCGCGAGATACGCTTTGACCGCACCTTTATCGGCCCTTCCCATCAGATCGCCTGTATTCCGGTCTGCAATCTGCTGCTGAAGCGCCATTTTGAAATCTGTCTCCGCCTGATCAAACAAGTCACTTTTTGTAACGGTATAGTTATTTACTGATTTACCTGCTTCGTATACAGCTTCCCGTTTGGAATTAGGCACATTTAAATCGGCAATACCCAACTGGCTTGTCACCAGCGGGGCTGTTCCAAACATATATCCCAGGCGAAAAAGCCAGAATCCTCTTATAAAATACAGTTCACCCATAAACCTGGACTTCACCTGTTCATCCATCTCAATGGCAGGAATTTTTTCAATGGCCACGTTAGCCAGCAGGAGGGCACTGTAGCAACGCTGGTACAGCATCAAAATCTGGTCGGAGCTTGGTGAAATAATCGATTGCTGAATCTGATAATACACCACCAGGTCCGGATGTGCCTGTACGTCAGGTCCGGTAATATCACCCATAGGCGTATACCCCGCACGTGTATTCCAACCATTTTGTCCGTCCAGTGTCTGGAATGATTTATAGGCCGCAGTGACCGCCATTTCTGCATCGGCAGCGGTCTTATAAAAGTTTTCCGTAGACACCACCCCGTAAGGCGATTTGTCCAGTTGCTTCGTGCAGGAAGCAACAACCATCAGCATCAGGGAAACGATAATGATATTTTTCATGATAATAAATTTATTCGCTTAGAATTGTAAATTGATACCGGCATAAAAAGACCGGGGCATCGGATAACCGCCGTTGATACTCTGTTCGGGGTCCCACCCGGGATAAGAATTGATACAAAACAGGTTTTGTGCTGCTACGTAAAACCGCACTTTATGAATCACCCTCGCAGCGCCACCGCCCAGGAGCGGAGTAAAATCATAACCAACCTGCAGGTTTTGGAGCCGGAGAAAATCTGATGAACGTAACCAGAAATCAGAACGGCGGTAATTGTCATTGGGGTCACCTGCCACCACGCGTGGCACATAATTACTGGTACCCGGACCGGTCCACCTTTGCCGGTACATCCATGCAGAAGTCTGTTCTCCGCCCCTCGTGATGGCGAAGCCTACCTGGTCAATACTTCTTGATGCCCCGATCTGACCATAAAAACTGGACACCAGATCAAAACCCTTGTAAGCTAGTGCTATACTGCCGCCAAACGAATGTTGTGCGATCGACGGCCCCAGAAACGTTCTGTCATTGGCATCAATCACCCCGTTGTTATCGATGTCCTTATAACGTATATCGCCGGGAGAAGCATTTGGCTGGCTGGGCGCCTTTTCGATTTCTTCCGTTGTCTGAAAAATTCCTTCCTGGATATAGCCGTACCATTCATTAATGGAATGTCCTTCCTGTATACGGCTGAAGTTGTTGATTATAGGAGAAGGAACTGCTGTAACGCGGTTTTTATTATATGTCCAGTTCACACTGATATCGTAGCTGAATGATTTACCTACAGCATCCGCGTAGCCCAGCGTTAACTCGATCCCGCTGTTAGAAACCCTGCCCGCATTCTGGTAGGGGGCATTGGTGACACCGGAAGTCGATAGCAAGGGCACCTGTACCAGGATATCGGACGTATTCCGTTTATAGACGTCCACTATAAAACTGAGCTTATTCTGTAAAAACCCTGCCTCCAGACCGGCGCCGTAAGTGGTGGTTTTTTCCCACAAGATATTTGGGTTACCAAGGCTGGTCGGACCAACACCCGTATAAGTTACGCCCTCCCCACCTGCACCGAAAGGATAATATAGCCCGGTTGAGTTGAGCGTTGTCTGGTAAGGATATTCTCCGATCGCCTGGTTACCAAGGATACCCCAGCTTGCCCTGAGTTTTAAGTTGCTGACAAAGTTGACGTTTTCAAAAAAACGCTCTTTGGAAATCACCCAACCCGCCGAAGCGCCGGGAAAAACACCGGTCCGGTTGTCTTTGGAAATACGGGACGTCTGATCCACCCTGAGGCTGGCACTCAGCAGGTATTTGTCCTGGAAGCCATAATTTATCCGGCCGAGGTAAGACTGGATTGCCCATGAATACTTGGAACCACTGTTGCTGATGTTACTGTTACCGGCATCCAGCACCTGCATATTGGGATCGTTGTTTAGAAAGCTGTTCCTCGAAGCTCCGATGCTGGACCCGTTGGTTTCCTGAAAAGTATACCCGGCCATTGCAGTAAGGCTGTGTACACCCCTGATTTTTGTCGAGTAAGTCAGGATATTATCAAAAGAATAATTGACATTTTCATTTCCGTTTACGTACAACTCGGCAATGGGATGATCTCCGATCAATCCCGAAGGTCCATGTTTGTAAGAGGGTATAAACTGGTCCTGGTTCCAGGTATAATATTCCGTGTTGAAAGAAGTCTTGAATTTAAGGTCTTTGAGGATACTCCATTCCAGATAGGTCGTACCAAGCAGCTTTTTCCACGTCTGTTTGTATTTCCAGAGATTGACCGGGATCAGTGGATTGAGCATGGTCACGGGCTCTCCATTATGTGTGGCCGCGCTGTATTCACCATTTGCGTCATACACCGGTTGGGTTGACGGGAATATCAGGGCGCGGTCAATCGCCTGGCCCCAGTCGCTATTGTTGGAGACACCGTAATTTACATTTAGACTCAAACCCACCTTCAGGGTGTTGGAAAGACGGTTATCATTGCTTAGACGGACGTTGCCTCGTTTAAACGCAGTGTTTTTGATGACACCATCTCCCGCAAAATAATTGGCACTCA
Source organism: Panacibacter microcysteis (assembly GCF_015831355.1). Lineage (NCBI taxonomy): Bacteria > Pseudomonadati > Bacteroidota > Chitinophagia > Chitinophagales > Chitinophagaceae > Panacibacter > Panacibacter microcysteis. The sequence continues at coordinate 12,362 of NZ_JADWYR010000005.1, read as the reverse complement.
GTGCATAGATATTGCTTTTCGTACCCCCGCTGATGGACAATGCATAATTTTGTTTCATCCCCGGCTGCGTAATTTCCTTTACCCAGTTGGTGCCTTCGCCGTATGCGTCGATCTCTGCCTGCGTGAACGGCTGGGGTAAATTAGCAGCACCATAATAATCGTTCACCTGCACAGCATATTCCTTTGCAGTCAGTGTCGGTATCATATACCGGACCTGGTCAACGCTGGCAAAGGTTGAAAAATCTACTTTCATCGGCGTTTCGAAATTTCCTTTTTTTGTCGTCACAATGACTACTCCGTTTGCCCCTCTTGAGCCATAGATGGCTGCTGATGCGGCATCTTTTAAAACGGTTATGTTAGCCACGTCATTGGGGTTCAGGTTTGCAAGCCCGTCATTGGTAATGATACCGTCGATTACAACGAGCGGATCACTTGAAGCGCCGAAAGAACCAGCTCCCCTTATCCTGATGGATGTTCCGCTGTATGGCGTTCCATCGTTCTGGATCACCTGCACACCGGCCAGCCTGCCCTGGAGATTCTGGCCAATACCAACTGTAGCCTGGTTGTCCATTTTAGATTGTGATACGACGCCCACCGATCCGGTCAGGTCTTTTTTTGCCTGCGTACCGTAACCGACTACAACGACCTGGTCCAGCCCACCTCCGCTTTGGTCCTTGAGCAGTACGTTTACAAACTGGTTATTACCAAGGGTTATTTTTTCTGTAGTTTTTCCGATATAACTGATTTCAAGAACCTGCCCTTTCGCGGCTCTGATAAAAAAAGCGCCACTTGAATCAGTGGTGGTGCCTATCTGGGTTCCTTCTATGCGGACACTGACACCAGCCAGTGGCAAAGCGTTTTCGTCCGTCACTTTACCGGTCACCGTGGACTGGGCAAAGATGGCAGCAGGCAAAATAAGGCCTATCAATAAGAGGCCGAGAAATCTTCCAAGAAGACTGGTTGATTTAAAGGAGACCGAAGCACAGGACAATTGCCGGCTTTCGGGAATTGATGGATACATCTTACTAATGTTTTAAGTTCAGGCAATAATGTAGCGGCACACTTTTTTAAGTGAGACGGCACAATGTCATTGTTGTAAAAAGGAAGAAGCTGCTGTCTTGAGGCAGCCTCCGGTTAGATTGAAAGTTTGACTCGGGGCAGATAGCCTACCACTTTCTTATTCAAATAAAAGGTTAGATTCATGGCCTTAATCGTTTAAGCAATTTGTGATGGAATGTTGAACTTTCTCCAAAAATGCTGATCCGTAAGAGATTATGCTTAAGAAAACCACTGAAAAGGTCTTCAAAATCGGCTACTTAATCGTTTAAGCAATGTTTTAAAAAAAGTTCTCAGCTAAGATAGTGTCTTTAATCGTTTAAGCAAACAATTTTGAAAAAAAATTTCTGGTATTTTAAACTCGGTATCCGGGGATAATATTCTCATTTTCGAACTATTACAATGTATTGATATCTGAGGAGTTTATGTCGACCCGCCCATAAACATAATTTTGGTATGCTGAATATAAAGTAAATTAAAGGCATGGATGTACCCGGCCAGAGGAAAATCCCCTGACCATCATCTCTCACAATAAAAAGCAAATGGCCTATACTAAATAATTTAGTTTATTTTAGCTTACTTAAGCATATGAATGATGAGCAATAGCAAGCCTGTTTTCTTCGAGTTGCCTGTTTTGCATGAAAGCATCCGCTACCACACACGCGCAGTGTTGGAAAGCATTCCGCTGGTTGTACACCTGTGGCTTGAGTTTGCCGACGGTTCCGTGAAGCAATTTTATTGTTGCGACGATTCAATTTTGCCGGAACATTATTGGGTGGAAGAGCACCAGGGTAAAACCGCTTGGTCTGCAAGTGTGAGCAGGGCATTAGCAAAAATACCGGCAAACCGGTTTCGCATGCTGCTGGAAAGGAGTGAACGGGCACCAAATGAAATGCCGGATGAACCGGATTTTTAAAGCATTTAGCAGATACGATTATAAAAGACGAATTATGTTAAAGTATACCGGCGATGCTGTACACAACGCGGTCGGGCTTGTGCCGCAAATGGGGGAATAAACACTTTCCGGTATCACAATCCGCTTATATACAAAAGATGGAGGCACAGCAAACGAATCGGGGCGAATGGCATCTGATGTACAGTAAACCAGCCGCCATGCCGGAGGCTTTTGATGACTGCTGCATCCGCCTAGTGACCAATATCGCATTGTGAAGACTCATAATGAGAGATGGCCCATAAATGATTGCTGAAACTGGTGCCTTCCCGCGCTTGCACCGCGAAAAGACCCGGACGGACAATTTTCCATAACAGGAACAGGTCAGCAAAGGCGTGACCGTTATGCCCGTTGACATTTTACCGGACATACCTCAAAAAAACCGGCGGGTCTCAAAACCCGCCGGTAAGAATGTGATGGCTAATCGTTAGACAAAGGTTTACATGCCTCTGTTTGTTTGCTGATCAGCACTTCTTTCCATGCTGCCAGTGTCTGAATTGTTGTCCTGTTGTTGTTCACGAGACTTGTCTTGCTGTCTCTGCTGATCAGGCCTGTTGTTGCCATCATCCTGTTGCTGGCCCTGGTGTTGCGTATTGTCCTGCTGCTGGTCGGTGCCGCCCTCCTGCCTGGAACCTGGCTGAGATTGGTTTTCTTTCCTGGTTTCGCCCGCATTTCCTGCGCCGGGCTGTTGTGTGCCCTGGTTTTTTTGATTGTTTTCCATAAAGTGTATTTTTATACATTATCAAAAGGAAAATTGATGCCACGATTTTTGAAGGCAGTGAAGCATCAGTTTATCCGGCCGAAGGGCAAAATTATACGCAGCATGCCGGATTTAACCGGTATACAATTCATCAATGCATAACGGTTGGTACATTTGTGTTGCCTTCCTCACTTATCAATTTACCTGTATGACCTATTGTTTGGGGATTAAACTAAAAGAGGGACTGGTAGGCCTTGCCGATACGCGCATCTCCGCCGGTACAAATACGACTGTCAAGAAAAAAGTCTATGTCCAGCAAAATGATGGCAGCAGTTTATTTATTATGACAAGCGGGTTGCGGTCGGTACGGGATAAAGCAGTACATTATTTTACAGAGCTTGTCGCCGGGGGCATCGTATATGATAAGTTGTATAAAGCGGTCAATGCATTTGGCGAACAGATAAAACGTGTTGCAGAAGAAGACCGCGAGTCACTTGTAAAGGCGGGTTATCGTTTTGATCTGAACGCAATTGTGGGTGGTCAGCTGAAACACGATGAGGACCACAAACTCTTCTTGTTGTATACCGAAGGTAACTGGATCGAACTGGATGAAGGCAGTCCCTTTGTCATCATTGGCAATTCAGGCCAGGGCAAAGCGATCCTGAACCGCGTGATCAATGAGGACACCGATATGCGGCAGGCATTAAAGGCTGCTTTTCTCTCTTTTGATTCTACCAGGGTAAGTTCCAACGATGTTGAATTCCCGATCGATGTCGTATTGTACAAAAAAGACAGTTATTCCATTGTCCAAAAGCGATATGAAATGAAAGACCTGGAAAATATCTCCAGGCTCTGGGCGGAGAAATTGAAGGAATCCCTCCATGCAATCCCGGAAGACTGGATGGAAAATATTTTGCAAAAATTGTAGAAGTCATAAAACGGCATAAACTTTCCCAGGCTGAAATCGTCATGTAACTCCTCAACGCAATTAATAACAACCACCGCGGGAGATTTTGTTATCAGTCCGGGTATCGATGCCCTGTCAGTGCTCCCCGGGCTATGACAATAACAGGGCGTACTATACCGGACCAGGCCAACTGTTAAATATTTTAGTACATTAAGCTAAGTATTTTAGTAAATAGTTTTTAGTTTTGTCCTTAAAATTGGACTATGGGCTTCCCTTCACCAGCAGCAGACTATATTGAGGATAGGATTGACTTAAACGAAGTTTTGGCGCCTAATCCCTTATCAACTTTCTTCTTTCGTAATGATGGCGTAAACATGGTCAATGCTTTTATACCGCCTAAGGCGTTACTGGTCGTTGACAGATCACAAACCCCTGTTAACGGCTCAATAGTGGTAGCCGTGGTAAACGGCGAATTTGTAGTTAGATACCTCGTTATTAATGAAATTAAATGCTTATTGGCAGCAGCAAACCCGAAGGTGGCTGATATAGTATTAACCGGTGATTTTACAGCCGAGATTTGGGGTGTGGTAACAGGAATCGTGACACAGACAAAAGATTTAAAACCATGTACGCTTTAGTGGATTGTAACAACTTCTACTGTTCCTGTGAACGCTTATTCAATCCCAAACTGGAGGGTAAGCCTATTGTTGTACTAAGCAACAATGATGGTTGTGCCATTGCCAGGAGTGACGAAGCAAAGGCAATTGGTATTGTGATGGGTACGCCGGAGTTTATGATCAGGGAACAGTTAAAAGAACATAATGTAAAAATCTTTTCCTCTAACTACACCTTGTATGGTGATTTAAGTGACCGGGTAATGAAAACGCTGGCTTCTTTTGTTCCGCGGATGGAAATTTATTCAATTGATGAGGCATTTCTTGATATGCATGAACTACAACATACGGACCTGCTGAAGCTGGCTGTTGAAATCAGGAGAACGATAAGGAAGCATATCGGCATCCCGGTTACTGTGGGAATAGCACCTACAAAAACATTGGCAAAGATGGCCAACCGCTATGCAAAAAAGCGATATAAAGATGTGGGTGTGTACTGGGCAGCGGATCAGCGGCTGATTGACGAAATGCTGGCCTTTACCGAGGTGGGTGATATTTGGGGTATCGGTATGCAGTATGCCCGTAAGCTGACGCTCAAAGGCTTTAAAACAGCGATGGATTTAAAAAGCGCACCTGATGACTGGATCAGGCAACAAATGAGTGTGGTAGGTCTCCGGCTCATCCATGAGTTAAGGGGTCAGGCTTCCATTAAATGGGAATTTACGCCTCCGGCTAAAAAGAATATTTGTACGTCAAGATCTTTTGGAAAATTGATTACCGAATATAAAACAATTGCTGAAGCGGTCACCAATTATACGGCTTTATGTGCCCTTAAACTGAGGCAACAAAACGCCTGTGCTGCCCGGTTGAATGTTTTTTTACAGACAAACCCTCACAGGACACAGGATCAGCAATACATGCATAGTGTCACATTAGCGCTGGAAGTTGCATCGAACATCACGAGTGAATTAATCAAATATGCCCTGAAAGGCCTGAGTATTATTTACAAGCCCGGCTATAACTTTATGAAGTGTGGCGTAATGGTGCTGGATATTATTCCGCAGGACAAGATTCAGTATAGTTTTTTTGATACTGCAGAGCGTACCAAACAACGAACAATGATGCAGGCATTCGACAAAGTAAACAGGGTTTTTGGGAAAGATATTGTCCGCTTTGCTTCACAGGGCTTTGAGAAGAAATATCGCCTGAGAGCCGAATTCCTATCAAAGCGTTACAGCACCAATATTGATGAGTTAGTAATTATAAAAGATTAATGATGTTTAACCCACACGAAAGATTTCAGCCCCGTTTCATCAATGCATTTTTGAATGCAAAAAAGTATTATCTGGTAGCGCAGACTTTTAAAAGAGGTGCTGACATGTTTAATGACAATAAGGAGTGTATTCTTCTAACCCATTATGACGATAAGGGTCTTGCCATTATTCACAAAAATGCCTTGACAAATGACCGTTTTGCAGCAATAATTGACTTACAACAAACTGCCCACTTAACTAAGCTGAAAACGATGTTACAGCCTGACTCTAAATATGTTGTTTTTTCTTCGCTGATCGGTGATCCTGCGGCGGTAGAAACAGGTATGCACAGGATGCTGGAACAAAACATGCGCCGGTATATTGATACAAAAACAAACTGGCGCATACCGGCAAACTATACCGTACATCCAAAACTGGAACTGATTTTTGGAGAGTTATTTGTTAACTTGAAGTTTGGAAGTCAAAGTGTAAGGGTGAAACTGGATGAAATTGAAAAAACATAGACGATGTGTTACCATATTGCATTTACGGTTAAGCTGGAAAGCATTTTAGATTATTTTCCCGGATTGATTGTCGAAGAACAGCTGGAAATGGATTTCCCGCAGGCGCAATACCTGAACGGCTTCAACCATCCCATGCATCCGGTAATGCTGATTGGCCGGAAGGATAAAAAGAAACACCTTGCTAACATGATGTGGGGTTTTCTACCTAATCATGTTAAGAATTGGGAAGAAGCACAACGTTTCTGGAATGGTCACAAAGATGAAAAGGGTGTGTGGAGAACCGGATATGTTACACTGAATGCCATAGGTGAAGAAATACTGGAAAAGAAGATGTACCGGGATGCTGCACTAAACAGGCGTTGTGTGATATTCGTAGATGGTTTTTATGAATGGCGGCACATTTACCCCCTCAACAAACGAACAGGGCACCCCTTAAAAACGCCCAACAAATATCCCTACCATATCAAGCTTACTTCAACTGAGATGCCGTTCATCATGATGGCAGGTATCTGGAATCCGTGGAGGCATGCAGAGGCAGACAAAGAAACAGGGGAATTAATTGAAATGGTAACGCCAACTTTTGCATTGTGTACTGCTCCTGCCAATAAACTCATGAGCCAGGTGCACAATTCAAAAATGCGGATGCCTACAATACTGACCAAAGATTTAGCACTGGAATGGATCAGTGAAGGATTGGGCGAAGAAAGAATAAAAGAAATTGCTACCAGCCAATTTGCTGCTGAACAAATGACGGCGTTCAGCATTGCAAAAGACTTTCAGGAAGTTACAAACCCGAAAGAAGCCTGCCAGTATGAAGATTTGGAGCCGGTAGTCTGTTAGCAAACATCTTAACCAGCTTTAACTTTATAATTAAACCACCTTCAAAATAATAGCCATGAGCGGTTCAATTGTTATTCATGTTCAGGGAAAAGAGTTGCAGATATTTCCACAGGACGAAACAGATCAGGTCACTTACCTCATTCAGGAAGGTAACAATGTAATAACAGTCATTGGTTTAAATGAAGATGCTGAATGGGAAGCCACAACTGATATCGCTCCTGCTTTTGTCAAAGCGGTTGGAAATAAAATAGAACAAGTGTACATGTAATCTTTATGTGTGAAAACAAAGGTATTTGAACTGCTTGTTGATTTTGATGGAAAACATTACCATGCCGAAGTTATGGTCTTGAACGCTTCAAATATTTTCAACAAACCAATGTTACGGATATGTATGGACGTTCATCAGACAACTTGTCCAGTATTCATATTTTATCTATTCTCAGATGAACCGGATTTGTTTCATTTTCCAATTGTTGTTGATACAGCCGAAAGCGATAAAATTAAATTGAACTACTACACAAAAAAATCAATGCTGTTGGAGCATCTCAGCGCCCTGCTTCCGCTGAAAATCAAAGAGTGGGGCATAACAGTTGAGGAGTGGTCACCTGTAAAAAATTGAACATGGACAATTCAAAAACAGATTGGGCGAAAGCCGTGAGGCCTTTGATCAAAAAATACAAGGATGAACCGCATCCACTGCATGCTAAAAACTTATATCAAATGCTGGTGATGGTCGTGTTGTCCGCGCAAACTACAGACAATTTGATTAATCAGCTTGCGCCGGATTTATTCAAAGCTTACCCAAACATGGCTAAGCTTGCAGCAGCACTGCCAGAAGATCTTCATCCGTTGATAAGCAAAGTGAGAAGCTTTGGTAACAAATCAAAGTGGTTAATTGATATAGCAAAGCAAATAAAGAAAGATGCCGCTATACCCACTACTATGGACGAACTTGTAAAACTGCCCGGTATTGGCAGGAAATCCGCTAACGTAATTATGCGATATGCAGGATTAAAAGCGGAGGGTATTGTGGTAGACTTACATACCATCCGTGTAGCCAATCGTTTGGGTATTGTTGCTACGGAAGATCCTAAAAAGATTGAAAAAGAAATGATGGAAATCTTACCACAGAAAGAATGGGATGCAGGAATGTGCATGTCATTTTTGGGGAGGGATGCTTGTAGGCCTACAAATCCTTTGCATGGCGAGTGTTTAATGAATAAGGTTTGTCAGTTCTGCTTGAATAATACAGATTAAAAATAGCTGTGATTTCAATCAATTTGCAAATAGAGAATCGAATCAAGAGGCACTAATGCTTTTACGATTTGATAAAACCTATTATAATGCTGATAATTGGTATGAAATAGATGGTATAATAACAGTCTATAAATCACCAGATAACACCCATCAGAATATCATTAAGGGGATGGTAACAAGGACTATGAATGTGCAAGCTATTCATGAAACCAATAAAGCAAAATTGAAATATACAATTAGGAAAGGTTTGAAATGATGTGTCTTGCAGAAAAAAGGACGAAATGCTAATATCCATAATCGTTGCTGGAAAAAGACACAAAGGTTTTTTAATCAGGTTGCTGCAGCAGACAGAAACTACTTGATAGTTTAGATGAATGACTATTCTTAAAAATGAATAATCATACAAAAAAATTAATATAGAAGTTTTCAGCTTCGTTTCTGTTATGCAGCAAAATTTTGCTACCATCACTTAATTTTGTCTTCATGACAAGTCCAGCAGAAATCATAAAGTTAGCTTGGCAACGATTGGATGAGGCTGAAGTATTAATTAATAATAATAAATGTGATGGTGCATTTTACTTAGCCGGGTATAGTGTTGAGTTAATGCTAAAGGCAAAGATTTGCGAAAGATTAGGAATTCCAAACTTATTCAATGATGGAGATAGAAATTTAAATTTAATACAAGGAATCAGTGAAGTAAGAAAAGCCGTTAAAACTCATAATCTTTTTATATTGTTAATTTTTAGCGGGCTTAAATTGGACTTTGACAATGAAAAAGCTTCAAATATTTTACTGGCCAGAACAAATTCTCTTCTATTTACAGCATGGGATGAAAATGCTCGTTACAAACCTTGTGGGCACTTTAAAGCCACAGATGTGCAAAAGTTAATAACTTTACTAAAAGATCCAAAGGGAATATTAAAATGGATAGAAACGAATTAGAGGTCGCTTTGCAACCATTCAGAGATGAATGTGCAAATAAAGGGTATCCCTTGCTTGATATATGTGTATTTGAAGCATATCCCGGTGATAACTCAACATCTTACATTGTTCAAGTTAAAGTCGATTGGGTTGATCACATGGACTGTTCAGAAGCTATTGACATATTATTCGACATACTTTGGGAAAAATGTGATGAGGAAATCAGAAAAAAGGTATTTTCTATTGTCGTCATGGATACAAATGATCAATTGCATTGTTTTTACGAGAACTTACAGGAAGCTCAAAAGCCTGATCGCTTCACTGCTTGACAATAAAGGTTTGTTACTGTTTTGTTACTTGAAATTGACCAAACCTGCTAAAACTCAATGTCGTACTGAGTTACATGAAATAATTCGATTCCTGTTCTGGGCACTTGAAAATCAATCAGTTATTAAAGGTCGCTTCGGCGACCTTTAAAATTTGCCAGTAATTGTAAAATGCTGGAATAAAATGGAAAGAAATTGTCGTTGAGTTCTGATAAAATTTGCTCGTTAGAAACTGTGGGCAAATAAGAGAACAGACGGTTTTCGTTTGTTTCCTCAACACCTGTCTTTGGATTTTTCCAAACATAGTCAGCCGAAAAGAGTTTGCGTAAAGGCTTAAATTCTTCGTCTTGTTTTATTTTGGTTTCAAATATTCTCAATAAAAGCAATTCAATGATATACTCAACTCGTTGAACAGGCGTACCAGCAGGTCGTAACTTGTTATGTAGCTTTTTTAAAGCGTTGTTTGTCTTATTGTCTGCGTAATGTACTGTCGAACGTCCCATAATAGTTTTAAAGTGTCGAAGATAATATTTATATGCTGGTTTGCCTCTCAATCAGTTACCCATTTGTCATGTGTCCACTGTGGGGTGGTGGGTGGGCTTTGGTGTTCAGTAATGGTATGTTGCTGAAGTGTCGAACAAATGATGATAGATATTCGTCAGCCGGGGTGGGTGGGCTGTGCGTTGGCATTTTTAGCTCTTTGCAAGGTTGGCTTTGTGTCGGGGTTTTGTGTGCCTTGCAATGTGCTAAAAATAGCGTGGGGTCGGGTCGGCAAAGTCATGGATGTTTAAATATGTGTAGGATGTTCAATAGGGTGACGTACAACGATCGAGGCTTTGTGCAATTGGGGAATTAACCAACTGTCTGCCCGGAACTGAAGCTAAATTTATAACTAAAAGCCGAAGTTTAGAACTACTGCCCAACAGAATTACGTCCGCTGAATATGAAGTTTGGATATGCACTGCTGCTGATTGCTTCAACGTCGAGCCCCAATTGCACAAAACCTTATGTTGTACGTTCGCCGTTTTGTCATTATAAGTAAATGTCTGTTTCAACTTCCGAGGTATACGGTTCAGTATGATGTCTTTAGTGTTTTCAACGTTTATAATCAGAGTTTATCACATACCGACTGTCGATGTTGTAAAAATGATGAAACTTAATTTCCAGAACTCCATTTTAATCGTCATTTCCTGATATGGGTCATCCATTGCGGAGTTATCGTGTTTCAAAATAAATCAGCTGCTTTGTTCAAATAATGCGAAACTCCTATCAAAACGATTTTTAAGAAGGATAATCAAAATTCGTGGCTGTGTCAAAACGGTACCTTATAGACCATTTATTATCGAAACGCTATCCTTAAGCTGAAGAATGATTGCAACATCTTTAATGCCGTCTTTGTTTAATTCTCGATATGCGCTGTCAAGGGTTTCCCAACTAATAGGCAAAAATCAGCTGCTTTATACTATCATTGGCCTGCGCACTCTTATTAGCCGGTTGTTTTATAAATCAGTTCAATTGTTTTTTGTGGAGCGTCCCAATGTGGAAAATGCCCACAGTTTTCAAACCAATGCAATGTGGCATCCGGAAATAGTTTTATTGCCCTGGCAGCTTGCTTTGGAAAACATACCCGGTCATTTTTACCCCATCCAATTGCCAGTGGTTTAGCCCGATATTCATGTGGCGCTCCTTTTTGTTGCTCGCCGTATGCAAGATTTCGTAACAATTCATCAAATGACGGAGATGCTGCGTATGCCTGCATTTCGTTCAATACCAGTTGTGGGGAAAGTTGCGAAGGTTTTTTAGAAAATTGCAGCAGTAACAATGACCGGCCAATAGCACTTTTAGAAATGCCGGGCATAATCGGTTGTAATAAACGCACAATCCGTATAGAGGCTGCAATAGTGTTGTAAAAAAATGGTATCTCCCAGCCCTTCCAGAACCCTCCGGGATCCAGCGATACTACTGCACCCAGCACACTTCCTCTGCGAAATAGCTCCAGCACTAGCCTTCCGCCCATAGAACTACCAACAGTATCAATTCCGGTCATATTGTTTTCCTGTAAAAACAACGTCACTGCATCTGCAAGTGTGCGGATAGAAACCTCACCTTTTAATGCAGGCGTTTTTCCATGACCGGGCAAGTCAATAGCGATAACCTCTCTTTGAAGGGCAAGCTGATCAATAATTGAATCCCACGATTTACAACTGCCTCCAATACCGTGAATCAGCAAGAGTGGCTTTCCCTGGCCAATTCGTTCGTAGTGCATTTGCATATATTTTAGTTTTATAGATCTCAGAGATGACTATCCTGATCTATCTTACACTGCAATATTGCTGCCGCCTTTTCAAAAAAGCCAAGCTTCACGCCGTGAATGCAAAATTTGCCCCGGAATCTATGTATTGATTTGTTGTTAATTCCAATTGTATCGCTGGTCATTGCCTTGATTCGTGGCACACGAAACAGAAAAACGACTCATGAAAACTAATTCTTAGATTATCCACATGTACTTGGCCGGAGGGATACAAACCAGCAAAACTTTGACCTTTTGCTTTTATTGAAGGATATGCAAAGTCCTATCCGTAAGAGACCTTAAAGGAAATTATCAATATGAATGTTAAAAGGTGTCGCATAAGGTGACGTACAACGAAAAAGGCTTGGCGTTTGTTGGGGAATTAGCATTCCGTCTGCCCATAACTGAAGCCCAATGATTGCAATATTGCTGAGGTTTTATTCATAAGCCAAATTTATAACGTCCTGCCCGAACTGAAGTACAATAAAGAACTGACCCGTCCTGAAAAAAGTTGACTGATTTGGTTAATAATCCTGTTACTGGTTGACTAAGATAATACATCCTGAATAAGGTTGATTTATTAAGATGTTTATGTGTGTGTTGGCGAAAAATATTTTCGTGCCCTTTACAGCTAAGAAAATATTTTTTGTGCGTCGGCTGCTCAGGTTGATTGCATGGTTACCTCGCTTAGTTTAGCGGTGTAATAATAGTTTTTCCATCGT
>NZ_JADWYR010000004.1 GCF_015831355.1 Panacibacter microcysteis | reverse complement strand
CAAAACGAAGTGTCCCCGTTTGGGTTTATCACATTGTAAAGCGTCTTAGTCTGTCCAAATACAGCTACAGATAAAAAATGAATTATGATGGTTAGTAGGGTCTTCATAAAATTACCGCCAACGTACACGGCTTTATGCAGGTTGGGAATTGTTATTCGTCTGCCCACAACCGCTGCTGATTGAAAATATAAAGTTGAATTTAATAATTAAAGTTGAAAGTTGTTTGTCCAGCCCGAACCACAGCCTGGATTTGCAATTAGTTGATGTTTGCTGGTCATGCCCAACTTGCATAAAACCCAATGTTGGGCGTTCGTACATCTCTCATGATTTGTCGCAGTCTCCTCCTCTATTATCAAATGCATTTGCAAACTGCCCTGCCATAGTATCAATCATCTTTTATGCCTGTAGCAACAACACTTGGAACAGAAAAATAATTTGCGGGTTTATCTTAGCTCCCTATTTCCATTGATACGATATCGCCCTAACTATTGAAACAACGGCCTCATTTGCTAAATCATAATTATCCATGATAAATTTCTGACAGGCTTGACAACCCAATGTCAAGTCGCTAAAATTCCAAAACTTAACATCGCTTGCTCTGTTCCAAACTTCTTTGAATAGTTCCACATCCCCAGAAATTAGCTCTTTGTCATTTACCACAAACTCGTAAAATTTCCATGGTTGTGTCCAATTGTCAAACGATAAAATTGTAGTCTGAAGATTTTTCATTGTATGACGCCCAACGTTCGAGTATTTGCGAAGGCAGGGAATTCATTGATTGTCCAGCCACGAACAAATGCCCATTTGAAAATATGTTGTTGAAGTTAAGAACTAAAGCTTAACATTAAACGTCGAGCCCGAACCGCTGCTGATGACTGCACATAGCTGATGTTACATTGTCCTGCCCTGCTTTTGCAAATACTTTTGTTGCCTGCTGCTTTTCGTCAGAACCATTTCCATTTTCTTTTACTTGCAAGTTCCTTGTCAAGGTGTTTGTCAAGTGTAAGCTTCGGTATCTTAGTTAAAAACTTATAGTTTGTCGGTAAGTGCTGAATTTTGTTTGTGTAAAAATTTAAGTCTTTTAAATTCATCTCTGATAGCCATTCAGGGATTTCTTCAAATTCATTACACCACAATGCAAGTTCTTTTAGCTTAGTACAATTGGCGATTTGGCGAGGCAACGATTTTAGTTTGTTGTTTCCTAAGTGAATGTATTCAATGTTTTTAAGTTGTCCTATTTCAGCAGGAAGTTCCTTTATTTGGTTGTGGTTATTTTCATAACTACCTAACATTAAAATTTTCAAATTCTTAAGTTCTCCGATTTCTGATGGTAATTTTTGCAGATAGTTGTTGTAAAGATGCAGTTCCTCTAAGCTTTCTAACTTTCTAATAGTTTTTGGAATTGTCCCTAAGCCGCAACTGTCCAACTTAAGAATTTTTAATTTTTTTAGATTTTCAATTTCGTCTGGTATGGTCAAAATAGTGCAAGCCGAAAGGTCTAAGTATTCTAATTGAAATAATTTTATAACAGGTTTTGGAAACTCTGTTAGCTTATTTGAGGACAAGTCAAGATAAGTTAGGTTATTTAATTGATTAAATGTCTCAGGTAAATATTCCAAACAAGTCCGTGCCAAATTGAGATATGTCAGACTTTTTAAGTTTGCAATTTCGTTTGGCAATGAAATAAACTCATTTGGATAAAGCCAACTGTCCCACGAACCTGTGTTCGTTGATAAGTCTAACTTTTCAACATCTGTCAGACCTAAGATGTCAAGTGGAAAACTTTTAAGCTCTTTTGATGAAAGGTTTATTTCTTGCACGGTGGTCGTTTAAAGTAGCAGGCAACGGGCAGGGCTTGCTGCAGGGCTGGAATTCATTGCTCGTCCGCCCGGAACCGCTGCTGATTAAAGATATAAAAGTACAAGTTAACAAACAAAAGCCCAGCTATGTTTGTCCAGCCCAGATGAAGCACAACAGCGATAAAATGACCATTGCTCCAATGTCCAGCCAGCCTTGCAGCAAACCCAATGTTATGTGCCGCTTTGCTTTGAAAGCTACCCCTTTTCTGTAAATCTTGTCTGCAAGTATATTTCGAAAATAATTAAAACTCCAACGAAAATTAAAAAGTACCAAAATAGTTTTGTCAGCTTTGAAGGGCTTCCTTTAAATAAGTAGGCGGTTAATAAAAAAATGAAACAAAGTCCAACAAATGAAATAAGTGCTGTGTAAAAGGAATATTGAAGGCGTGTCAAATTGTAGTAGTAATACATGTTTCCGTTAAGTCCGCTCCGCTCTGTTATTGTCGCAAATGCACTCCAACCAAATGTCACAAATAAAAATAAACATATCGGAATGATAAGCAACGGTAATAGTTTATGATATAGCTTTAAATTAGTCTGCACTTGTAAGTCGTTTACGTTTTGCAAATGAGAGGAGTCGTTGCGTTATAAAACCATAAAACAAACAGTTAATGATAAGTCCTACAAAATAAATTGTCGCACCTCCGTTTGCAAAAAGTGTCCACAGTAAAGTATGAGTCGGAAAGCGAAGAATATGAAAAAGCTTAGCAAATGTTACCCAGATAATATTTGTACCAAGCGTTCCTTCATCTTCAGCCCAAGCTGCCAAAAAACTCGGGATAAGCAACAGTCCAAATAGAATTGTTGCAATAATGAATGTCTGTTTATTAAAATTCTTCATTGTCGTAGAGGGTTGCACTAAAGTGGCACATAACACTTAAATATACGCCACTCCAATAAATAGTTCAAAAAAAGAGCTGTTGGTAATCAGTATTTTTGTGTTCGCCTTTTTCAATTGTAGTGGCGCAAATACAACTTACTATGCTATCGTATTTTTCTGCCAGCGGTCATTTAAAAGGCTTATTGTATTTATCGACTTTTCTTTGCGTACATGTAAATTTCGCTAAGTGATTTTGATGTTGAAACCACCTGACAAATCCTTGATGTATTTAATGCTAATTTCCTTTTTCAGCAAGTGGGTTGCATGAAATCTTTGGGCGCATAATCAAATTCGCCAGGCAATATATTTAAATGATCAAGGTTATATTTTGCAGGATGAATTGCGCTTTCGACCTGACTAATAAAGCAGACTAATTTATCAAGAATTGCTGCAACGTTTTTCTGTGACATTTTGATTCAAGTCTTTTCTCTTTACAGATTGAATAGATTAATATGTAGTCGTGAACCGCAACGCTGCAAATCACCCAACTACCGAACGTACAAGTGAGTGACACAACCAAAGCTGCACAGCGATATACTGCCTGCGACATGAAATCTCTAAAACATTTTACTGCTTCATCAATGTCATGAGTATTTCTTTGGCCTGTGTATCATTAGGGTCCAGCTTTAGTGCCTGCTGGTAATTTTTGATGGCATTGGCTGTATCGTGCTGCTTTTGATAATACTCACCCCAGCGGCTGTAAACGATCCCTGCATTTGGGTGTTGTTCCGTGGTAACATCGAGTAGGGTTTTCGCCGCTTCAAAGTCTGCAGGCTTTTTGTTCAGCAAGTCATAAGCGATATAAGTAAGCTGGTATTCATTCAGGTGTAATTCGCCAAAAGCTTTTTTTGCCGCTGTGTAATTTTTCATCTTAAGGTATTCGTTGGCTGTAAACTCATTTGCTTTCATTTTACGCATTGGTTTATCCTGCCACACCGATTGCAGGGAAACAGCTTCGCCATCATTATTGAATGTAAAAAAACCTTTTACGTTAAAGTCAGTAAACACAATAGTATCTGCTGCAACGGGGAAACAATAAATATCATTACCTTCATTGATGTTCTCTACCAGGTAATTGTTTTCCCGCCGCAGGTACAATACTTCATTAGCGCCCATCCGGTAGCGGCCGGCCATTTTATCCAACTGTTCATTGCTTAATGTAACCGGCTGAATTGTTTCGGGCAGGTAATTGACCCAATGATATGTTTTTGCAACAGCCCTCCTGATCTCTTTGCCAATACCATTCTGGTCATCGCCTGAATTAAGCATAACCACGACACCGTTACCGCCTTTTATACTGGCAATACCATAAGCAAGAAAACCCGCATTTACACCGGTGAACTCAAAGTAAATACCTGCTGTATCCCTGTTATCTGTACGTTGCAGCAGGAATGGGCCAACACCCATTTGCTCTTTATAACCACCGTCTGATACATCTACCTGCGGTGTGAGCATTTCATTGGCCATTCCTTTACCCAACACGTTGCCTTTGCCCAGTACAGATAACTGTATGTCAATAAAAAATTTTGCAAGATCTGTTGGCGTTGTGTAAAGACCCGCAGCGGCCTGTTGCGGATATACATACGGCATGCCTTTATACCAGGATGCTGCCGAATAACCCCATGCCGTTTTACCGGCAAATGCCGCCGGAACAGGCTGCGCAAAAGTGGAATGTTTCATGCCCAGTTTATCAAACAGTACCTGCTTTGTAAGCGCATCAAATGACTGGTGGCTTACATCCATCAACGCCATCTGTGCTATCATACTGCCACCACCTGAATACTGAAATACTTTGTTGGGTTCGCTGTTTACCACCACTCTTCTTGTTGCTGCAACGGGGTCTCCGTTTAAAATTTGTACGATGGTGGGCAGGGGGTTTTTATCCGGCGTAAAACCGAAATAAGAAGACTGGCTGGTTCCTCCTTTATGGCTCAACAGCATCCTTAATGTAACGGGTGTTTTTTGTGTAAAAGCATTGCCGGCAAGTTTCCACGAGGTGAGGTAATTATTGATCGGGCTATCGAGTGATATTTTGCCCGTTTCTACCAGTTTTAGTGCGGTTACTGCCATCAGCAATTTACTGATGGAACCTGCTGAAAACATGGTTTCTGTAGTAACCGGTGTATGCAAAGTTGTATCGGCCATGCCATAAGCTTTTGCCCAGTCCACTTTATAATTACTGATGACCGCAATACTCAATCCCGGCACTTTATAATACTTCATACGGTCCAGTATGTTCCAGCCTGCAAAGCCTTTTACGGGAACATACTG
The DNA here is from genome assembly GCF_015831355.1 of Panacibacter microcysteis. NCBI lineage: Bacteria > Pseudomonadati > Bacteroidota > Chitinophagia > Chitinophagales > Chitinophagaceae > Panacibacter > Panacibacter microcysteis. Next base: position 39,999 of record NZ_JADWYR010000004.1, on the reverse strand, counting down.
CATCAGGCTGTTTTCGACTTCTTTTATTTTCTGAGCTGTAGTGGTTTGCTGGCCAACAGCTTTTGCTGCAACAACCAGGAAAAAAGCCAGGAAATATTTATACATATACTGTTTTGTTTGTGTTATAAGATAAACGATGTGGTGAAGTATAGCTGGTTGAGCAAACGGATGGTATCATCAATCCTGCTGATCAAAAACTGCATTTACAACAACCGTATCGCGGTTTTCCGGGTAAACAACTTTTCTGTTGGGCCTACCTTCCAGTTCCCATGCTCCATCTACGGTAAATTTCATCTCTGTAAATTTAAAAGCCGTCATTGTTTTAAAGCTGGCATGATATACAGAATCTGTTACCACGGCCGTCATCGGGTAATCCTGCTCCCATGTAAGCGGGTTACCGTTGCCGCGTATGCCAACTGCCTGTATCCCTTTTTTGTTGTGAACGGTAAGCGTAACCATCACGGTTTTGAGGTGTGCCTCTTGCACACATCCACCAAGCAAAACGACTGCTAACAGCAGGATCATTAATTTATTTTTTTTCATAACGAAGTTTTTGAGCAATGAGATAATCTAAACTGAATCTTCCGCCACCGAGGATAAGCGAATAAATTGCCACCCATAAGAAACCAATGGCAGGTAACTGCTGCCAGAGATCGTGACCGGCGTGTTGAACAAAAGCAGCAACCAACATAGTGCAGCCAATTAAAAAGGAAAACAACCTTAATTGAAAACCGAGGATGAGCGCAAGGCCACCAACGCCTTCGCTAAATGCACCCAACCATGCAAGCGTTGCAGGAAACATAGCGAAAACACCACCATGTTCGGCTATGTCGTTAGGGAACCAAAACGCTACTTCAAATAAACGCAGGTTGGTTTCATCCGGGCTCCACGGCAACCCAAACTTGGCTGCGCCAAAATTGAAAGACAAAAGATAGCCGCAATAAATTCTCGGGATGAGGAGCAACAAATCCTGTGGCCAGTAGGGAAGTTTTACAGGTGCTGTGATGCGTGTAAAGAATTTTTTCATGGAACATTTTTTCAATGCCCCAAAATTTGAAAAAGCCATTTAAACAGGCGTTCCAAATGATGATGTGAACCATCAAAAACAGGGTTCATATTATCTGCATAGCATATCAAAAAATCCATTTACATGATTATCAGCTATTTATCCACTTTTGTTTTGATGTATTCAACGGGTGATAAACCGGTGTTTTTTTTGAAGGCCCGGTTAAAAGTGGTCTTGCTGTTGAAGCCGCTTTCAAAGGCAAGGGATAAAAGTGTTTGCTTTTTATGTTCGGCATTATCCAACAACACTATAAAATGGTTTACCCTGTAACGGTTAATAAGATCATTAAAGTTGCTTTGGAAAGATGTATTGACTACAAGGCTGAGGTTAGAAATATTGGTTTGTAATCTTTTCGCTATATCAAGCAATGTAAGTTCGGGTTCCAGGTAAACCTGTTCTTCTGTCAATAGCTTTTCAATCTGTTCTTTCCATAGTGCAAGTTTGGGATTAGCTGCCTCGCTGTTGTTGTTTATTTCCTGCAAGCTTATTTCCTGTATGTCTGCTTCCACATAACCAAGACTTAAAGGAATCACCCGATCAACCAGGTAAATCCGCTGATCAGTATTGAAGAAACTGCCCTGGAAAAAAAGCTTTGCTTCTACCGCATTCGAATATCCTGCAATCGCAATGTAATAGCAAATAATGGCAAAGCCCAGGAAGTACCACCAGGTAATTACATAATTGATCTGGTAAAACAAACCAAACACCGCAATAAAAAACCATGCAGAGAGAATAAACAAAAACGCAAATAAAAAATTTCTTACCCATGCAAAAAGAAATTCTGCCGCGTTGCTAATGATCGCCTCTACCGTTTTCCTGTAATTATAGTAATATTTTATGGATGCAACAAAGTAAGTGATCATGCTTATATAACCGGCTATCTGGTACCAGTCATCAAAATCAGGGTCCTGCTCCTTTTTGAGAAAATAATATTGTTGTACAATCAACTGATCATACACTACCATTACAATACAAAACAGCAGGTAAAGCATAGCCGGTAAAAAGTGTAACCAGTTTTTGCCATTTAACCTGAAGTGCGGATTAAATAAGGTGGCCACATAAAAGAATATCACCGGCCCTATCAAAAAAAGATGTTGAAAAGGTACATAGAACAAAATGTTCCGGTAAGGCTGGTGACCATACCAGCCTGAAAACCCCAACATCCACGGGCTTATGTAAAGTGCGGCCAGCAGCAGGAAGAAGCCCATCCAGAGACTGGAGCGCTGTTCTTTTTTCTTATACCGGTAAAAAAACAAACCACTATAAACGAGTGTATGAACAAAAAAAATAAGGAGGAAAGAGCTCCGAAGATTAAAATCAAACTGCATTGAATCGTTCGTGATGTTGAGGGTTAAATATAATTGATAACCTTGTACCGTTTTGTAATCGTAAAAGGAATGATGCAATAAGCCTGCTTTTGCTTACGCATTTTTGAAATATAATTATTGCTGTATCTTTTTTCGGATGGTATGTTACCCGCAGTATTGCAACTATTAGGCTGCTGTTGTGTCACTCACCTTGTACGGTAGTTTTTTATAGCATCGTTACGTTGCGGTTTTATTGAAACTTCTTGATAGAACAAATGGACCAATAACAATTTTCGCAGCGTTTAGATAGTCACCAGAAAGTTTCCTGAGGGAGAGTTTGCGAATTATCATTTACTGCCCTGGTTCTTACTAAAAACAATATCATTTATCGTTCCTGCAGAAGCATGGGGCACCGTCCGGACTAATGAATAATACATTCCTTCCGCAAAAGCAAACAGCCCGGGTGAACCAGGCTGTCCGGTGTTTCTCAACTTTTCACCCCCAATGAATAAGTTTATTTTCCACGTCAGCAACGGCACAAAGATGCGGGCAGGCGCTCATCCGGAAAAGGTGATTATTCACCTAACCTGATGTGATTTATCACATAGTCCGCTGACAAGGTGATTCCTTATGCAGGAAAGGTCAAAACGGTATGCTTAGCCGGCCGCAACCTGTTTGTAACAGGAGCCGCTGAAAAAATCAGGCTGTTATCGCGCTCCCCCGCTGACCTTGATCTTCTCCCCGTTTACCCATGTGGCATCATCCGACGCAAGAAAGACGGCAACTTTTGCAATATCATCCGGCTGACCAAGCCTGCCCAGCGGCGTATTTGCGATCATCTCCGTTTCAAACCCGCTGCCGATAATACCGGCAGTATGTGTACCTTCTGTTTCTACGGCACCCGGTGCAATAGTGTTCACACGAATCTTTTTTGCACCAAGTTCTTTTGATAAAGCCACCGCAATGGTATCCACTGCGCCTTTTGTAGCTGAGTACACAACGGAATTGGCCATGGGGTTGTCACTGATGACAGATCCGATATTGATCACGCTGCCGCCTTGATCAAAATATTGCAGCGCCTCCTGCGTGGCAAGAATAGTTCCCAGCACATTGGTGTTAAACTGGCGGTGAAATTCATCTTCCGTTACTGCTTCCAGCGGGTCAAAGCGAAATACACCGGCATTGTTCACCAGTATATCTACTTTGCCAAATGCCTGTTGTGCTGCTGCAAATATTCGCCGTACATCTGCTGCAATTGCTACGCTTCCCTGTACTGCCACTGCCTTACCGCCGCCGGCAGTAATTTCATTTACCACACGCTCTGCCCCGTCTTTGTCTGATGCATAATTTACCACTACTGATGCGCCTGCTGTTCCGTAAGCTTTTGCAATACCGGCTCCGATGCCTTTAGAAGCGCCTGTTATGATCGCTACCTTGTTTGTTAACTTTGCCATGTCTGTTGATTTAAAATGATAATGTGTATTGTATTTTTATTTTTTACTTCCATCCACCCCCGAGTGCACGATACAATTCCACCGTTGCATGCAATTGTTCTTTTTTCAATGCAGCCAATTCAAGTTCTCCCTGCAATACATTGCTTTGCGCTGTAATCACTTCAAGGTAATTAGCCATGCCATTTTTAAACAGCAGGTCTGCATTTCCTATCGCTTGTTGCAAAGCATCTACTCTTGTTGCAGCAATGCTTTGCTGTTCTTCCAGTTTATTTACTTTTACCAATGCATCACTTACTTCTCCAACCGCAGTTAAAACAGATTGCCTGAATTCTATCACTCTTTTTTCCCTGTCAATTTTTGCCAGTTCGTATTGCGTTTTTAATTGTTTGCGCTGAAACAGGGGCTGTGCAATACTGCCCGCGGCAGCGCCGAATAATGAAGCAGGAATATTAAACCAGTTACTTGCTTTAAAAGCATTGAGACCACCAGATGCAGTTATCGTTAAAGATGGATACATGTTTGCCTTTGCAATGCCAGTATTCGCATTTGCTTTTGCCAGTTCCAGTTCACTTGCTTTTACATCCGGCCTGTTTTGCAATAACGCGGAAGGAACACCAACCGCATTTCTTGTTGTAAACTGAACATTGTTAATGCCGCTGTTTCTTTTAATAGCAGCAGGTGCTACAGCTGCCAGTAAACTCAGGGCATTTTCCTGTACCGCTATTTCCTGTTCAAGTTGTGGAATAAGCTGCGCTGCCAGTAAACGCTGGGCCGTGGCCTGCTGCACCGCCAATGCAGTTACTTCGCCGGCATTGTATTGTAACCTGATAATACCGAGTGTGCTGTCATTCAGCAGGAGATTCTTCTTTGCGATGGCAACCTGTGTATCGAGCATCAATAAATTATAATAGCCACTTGCAACAGATGCAACAAGGTTTGTTTGTATTACCTTTCTTGCTTCACCTGTTTGCAGGAAGGAGGCCAATGCTTTTTCTTTTTGATTTTTTATTTTGCCCCAGATATCTGCTTCCCAGCTTATGGCGCCACTAACAGTATAATCTTCCACATAAGATTTTCCAAGAAACTGGCTAAGACTTATACCATTCAAACTGTTATCGGAAGGCCTGTTGATCGTTGCATTTGCCTGCAGGTTTACATTTGGTAAATAGCCAAGTTTACTTTGTTTTAAAACCAGCTGCGCAGCTGCTATATTTTTTAAAGCTACCTGCATGTCATAATTATTGGCAATGCTGCTGTCAATCAGTTGCTGAAGATCATGATCCGTAAAAAAATGCTTCCATTCGATGTTTGCAATGCTTGCTGTATCTGTTGTCGTCGTATCGGCATTCCTGTAGGCAACAGGCGCCGCGTCTGTTGGTGCACCTATATCTTTTGACACTTTACATGCACTTAGTAAAAACATGATTGCAGTAAAACAGGTGAGTATAATTTTCATTTGAAATTTTTTATTATGCTATAATTCGTATGTATTACCAAAAGCCGCAACATGGTGTTATCCGTTCGTTTTATTATGTACCCAACTGTATTACTACTATAAAGCCCCGGTTGCGTCGCACTCTTCAGCGGCTTGTTCTTTGCCCAGCAATGTGCAGAACGTACAAGTGAGTGACACAACGATGCTGCTACAGGTATTACAGGTTGTTCACGAAAATCAATTAGCCATCTCTAATCTTTCAATCAATAGTCCATCAGGTTCAACCACTCTTTTCTTTGTAACCTTTTCCTGTAATGTTTGAAAGATGACAAACAAAACAGGTATAACAAAGATGCCGAGCAATACACCTGTAAGCATACCGCCAACCGCACCTGTACCAATAGAACGGTTACCCATTGCAGAAGCGCCTGTTGCCATCAGCAACGGAACAAGACCCGCAATAAAAGCGAATGAAGTCATGAGTATAGGACGAAGGCGTAACCTTGCAGCTTCAATGGCAGCATGCCTTACAGACATGCCATCCTTTCTTTTTTGTACGGCAAACTCTACAATCAATATTGCATTCTTTGCCAGCAAACCAATCAGCATGATCAGCCCAACCTGCACATAAATATTGTTTTCAATACCTGCAAGATTGATGAATGCAAACACGCCCAGTAAACCTGTAGGCACAGATAATATCACTGCAAGCGGAAGAATATAACTTTCGTATTGCGCTGCCAGTAAGAAGTACACGAAGATGAGTGACATGATAAAGATGAGCGTGGTTTGCGAGCCTGCACTTTCTTCTTCTCTTGCAAGTCCGCCCCACTCATATGCATAACCTCTTGGTAAATATGCTGCAGCTACTTCCTGCACTGCTTTCGAAGCCTCACCGCTACTGTATCCCGGCCTGGGTACGCCGTTTATTGTAACAGCATTAAAGAGGTTGTTTCTCGTCACTGTTTCAGGGCCGTACACCTTCTCCAGGTTAACCAGCGATTTGATCGGCACCATTATACCTTCGTTATTCTTTACCTGCACATCATTCAGCGTTTCAGGATCTATGCGATAGGCAACATCTGATTGCAGTATTACTTTGTACTGCTTACCAAAGCGGTTAAAATCGCTTGCCTGGTAACTGCCATAGTACACCTGCATTGTTTGCAGTATTTCATTGATGGACACACCCAGTTGTTTTGCCCTGTCTTCATCTATGTTTAATTTGTATTGCGGGTTGCCTGTATTGAAGGTTGTAAATGCATACATGATCTCTGGACGCTTCATTAGTTCACCTATAAAGCCATAAGCAGTTGCGCTCAGATTTTCAAGTTTGCCGCCGGCCCTGTCCTGCAGTATTAATTCAAAGCCATTGGTGTTTCCGAAGCCTTGCACAGTAGGCAGTGTAAATGTGAAGAGATCTGCTGCAGAGATTACAGAAAGCTTTTGATTTACTTCGCCAAGTATTGCGTTGATATCTTCTGTATGGCCTCTTGTACCTGGCTTTTTCAATTTTACAAATGCCAGCGCGCTGATAGGACTTGTAGCATTGGTAATAATATTCATACCCGCAACACTATAAGATTTTTCTACAGCTTCAACGGTAGCTATAATGCTGTCCACGCGTTTCACTACTTTCTTTGTACGTTCTAATGATGCTCCTGCAGGCATGTTCAGTGAATACAAAAAGATGCTTTGATCTTCGGTAGGTATAAAACCTGTCGGCGTTTGTTTTATTAATATTACGGTTGTAATCGTAATAGCAAAAAGGCCTGTTAATGCGATCCATTTTGTTTTGATAAGAAACCGCAGGCTTCGACCGTACCTGCCCGTAATATTTTCAAATCCTGCATTGAATGCCTTAAAAAATCTTTGTTTAAAGTTTACAGGTTTTGTGTTAGCCCCCTGGTGATTGTTCTTCAAAAACAATGCAGATAATGCAGGGCTCAATGTTAATGCATTCACCGCCGAGATAAGAATGGCAATAGCCAGTGTAAATGCAAACTGTTTATAAAAGATGCCGGCCGGGCCCTGCATAAAACCCACGGGAACAAACACGGCAGCCATTACAAGCGTAATAGAAATAATAGCGCCGGATATTTCATGCATGCTTTTAATTGTAGCAGCTCTTGCAGGCAAATGTTCATTCGCCATTTTGGTATGTACTGCTTCCACCACAACGATCGCGTCATCTACTACGATACCGATAGCGAGTATCAATGCGAATAAAGTAAGCAGGTTAATGGTAAAGCCAAACAACTGCATAAAGAAGAAAGTACCCAGAACAGCAACCGGAACAGCTATTGCGGGAATCAATGTAGAACGAAAATCCTGCAGGAACAGAAACACTACAATGAATACCAGTATAAACGCTTCAATCAATGTGTGCGCTACTTTATCAATAGAAGCATCTAAGAACTCTTTTGCTGAGTATGGCACAAAGGTCTTAACACCTTTGGGGAGGTCTTTATTCACCCGTTCCATGATGCTGTTTACTTCTGTAAGTATATCGTTGGCATTGGAGCCTGCAGTCTGGTAAATCAGGATACCTGTTGAAGGACCATCATCAACTTTTGCATCTGCTGAATAATTGAACGAACCAAGATCCACTCTTGCTACATCTTTTAACCTGATGGAAGCACCATCATTGTTACTTTTTAAAATAATATTCTCATAATCTTCATTCCTGCTAAGCTTGCCTTTGTATTTGATCACATATTCAAAAGACTCTTCACTGCCCTCACCAAACTTACCGGGTGCCGCTTCCAGGTTTTGTTCTTTGATTGCCGCCATTACATCCTGCACAGAAAGATTATACGCTGCAAGCCTGTCTGGCTTTAACCAGATACGCATGGCATAGTCTTTTGAACCAAATATCGTTGCCTGGCCAACGCCATGAACACGCTGTATTTCGGGCACAATATTTATCCTTGCATAGTTCTGTAAAAATGTTTCATCATAACTGCTGTCGTTCGTATATAACGCAATGGCCATGATGATGCTGTTCTGTTGTTTTTGTGTGCTGATACCTGCCTGCAAAACTTCCTGCGGCACAAGGCTGCTGGCTTTTGCTACGCGGTTCTGCACATTTACAGAAGCTATGTCAGGGTCTGTGCCGGCCTTGAAGAAAACACTCAGCGTCATCGTGCCGTCGTTGTTGGAATTTGAGGTCATGTAAGTCATGTTCTCTACCCCGTTGATGGCTTCTTCCAAAGGGGTTGCAACGGATCGTGCCACCACTTCTGCACTGGCACCGGGATAAGCTGCTGTTACCAATACTGCCGGTGGGGCAATATCAGGGAACTGTGTGATGGGCAGCGATCTGAGCGATACTATGCCGGCCAATACCAGCAGTATAGAGATCACGGTGGAGAGTACGGGTCGTTCTATAAATTTTCTGAACATAAAAATATTTTGTGATTGATTGTTGCGTTGGTTGCTGATGAAAGCATCCGGATTTTGTGCTTAACTGCATTACTACTTTCTTCTTCTGTTGTGTCACTCACTTGTGCGTTCGGATCATGTTGCTGCACATTGCAGCATCCCTGCTATTTCAAACATTTGCTATTGGTTTGTTATGTATAGAGCAAAGCAGTTACCATCAGCATAAATGCTGAGAAAAATAAGTGTGTTGATTATGTTTTGAACCTGCCCTATACAATGAACCTGTCTGCACATTGCCGCACTATATGCTTACAGTACAAGTGTGCGACGCAAGAGCCGATGATAGCAGCGCTGCAGCCGGGTTCAAAAGAAAATCACCACACTTTGTTGATATAATTGATGATTGTTTTTTGTTATTGCTTTGCAACTGTAGTGTTCAACACGCTGTCGAAAGAAATACGCTGCGGTGTAATAACTGCACCGTCTCTTAACCGCTGTAAGCCACTGAAAACAATGGTTTCACCGTTTTCTACCCCTTTATCAACAATGTAGTTGCCATTACTTTTACCTTTAATGCTGATCTCCCTGCTGACCACTTTATTACTATCGCCTACAGCGAAGACGTACACTTTATCCTGCAATTCATAAGTGGCTTCCTCAGGCACAAGCAATTTATTTTGCTGAGCAAACGGAATGCGGATTTTACCGGTGATACCTGACCGCAACAGCCTGTCCTGGTTTGCAAATACTGCCCTGAATGCTATACTGCCCGAACTACGGTCAAACTGACCCTGCACGAGTTCTACTTTTCCTTTTGTGTGGTAAATACTGTTATCGGCTAGTTTCAGTTCAACGGCAGGAATATGCGCAATTTTTTCCGCGGCAGTTTTGCCTTCGATGTTGGCGAAGAAACTGTAAAACTCAGCTTCGCTCATGGAGAAGTATGCATGTACATCATTCACTTCGCTCAGTACAGTTAATGGTTCCAATTCTCCTTTACCAATAAGGCTGCCCTGTTTAAAGTTGATGTGACCAACATAGCCGTTTACAGGCGCTGTAATAAGGGTGTAGCCGAGTGTAATATCTGCGCTGCGTTTATCGCTTACTGCTCTTTGATAAGCAGCTTCCGCTTCATGAAGGTTTGCAAGGGCCGTTTTTAATTGTACTTCGGCAATCACTTTATTAGCCACCAAAGGTTGTAATCTTTCAACTTCAACTTTTGCCTTCTCCACTGCGCCATTTGCAGACTGGATGTTGGCAGCAGCGGTATTGCTGTACTGTCCGTATTCCGAACTGTTGATACGGAATAAAGGCTGGCCTTTGGTAACATAAGCGCCGTCTTCTACGTAGATCTTTTCGAGGTAACCACTCACCTGGGGGCGTATGTCAACATTTGTTGTGCCTTGTACGTTAGCAGGATATTCCTGCCAGGTGATAACAGAGCCGGTATCTAATTTTACAACGGGCAATGCAGGTGGAGGTGGTGGGGTATTCATGGCATTGCTTGCACAGGATACCAGGTATAAGAATAATCCGTAAGCTGCATAGTTTTTTAGCTTGTTCATAACGCGATTCAATTGTTTAACAGTGTTAAGTAAATAGTTTAAAAAAAACAGCTTTCATGCTGTTAAGTATAAAAGATCAGTTTGCTGTGCCTGTTGTTTCTGTTCCGGATCTAAGTAACCTGCGATATTAAATAACAGGTTGCGAGTTCAAACGTTATTAAATCATTTAACAGCGTTAAATCCTTACGCAAAAAAAAATTAGTTTTTTATAGCATTAATAATACCGCTGATTGCGTCCTTTAATACTTGCCGGTTAATTTCATCCGATACCAGTTGCCTTGTTAAATTGATAGAAATCAGCCCATGTACGACTGACCAAAACGTAAAATACTTGGTATCAACATATTCCTCGGTACGTTTTTGTACGGGAGTGATTTCTTCAATCTTATTCCAAAGCATTTCTGATGGGCCTTTTACATCCGGGCAGTCGCTTTCAAAACCTGCACAACAGTTCATTTCCACACCATACATCACCTGGTAGAGCTCTTTTTCAGCAAAAGCAAAATTCCAGTAAGCCAGCCACATTGCTTCGAGCTGTTCTTCAGGCGTAGTAAATTTACTTTGTGCTTCCACCAATAGCCTGGAAAGTTTTACGTAGCCCATTCGGGTAAGCTCTATTAAAATAGCATCTTTGTTACCAAAATATTCGTAGATAATAGGCGCTGTATATTCTATCTTATCAGCAATTTTACGCATACTGAGGGCAGGCCATCCCTCCTCTTTAACGATGTCAAGACTGGCAGACAGTATATTACACCTGGTTTCGTCCTTTAATCTTTGAATGCGTTCTTTACTTGCCATTTAAATTTTAGGTGTAAAATAATTTAACACCGTTAGACAAAGCTAAGGTAAAACATCTTCTCCTCCCAAAAAAAATTTGCTGGTGGCTGCTTCAGCGCTGCACCAGCATGCCCGGTGTTTATTACTGCCTGTGTTCCGGGGGAAATCAGATGCGGCTTTTTGCAGGTATGGTCCAGACATTGATTTACCCCCGCAGGGCACAGATAGCTGCCATTACTGCCGGAACATTAAGGTCAACGAAACAACCTGCTTGCATGTTGCGAAAAACAATGCCTGTAAAAATTTTGACAGATATTGTAACATAATCACAGTATCTGCATATAAATAACAATAATGTGCTAATTTTACAACAGATAATTGGATTTTATCCAATTATCTGTTCAAAAAATGACATGTCATGACGATCGAACAGGCATTGCAGCCATATAAGGGACAGGCAATCAGTATGAGCATCCTGATGGATCTGCTGAAAGATTACCTGCGCCCGCATAATAAGATACAGGAGCTGGAAAAGCAACATATGCTCACCCGGATAAAGCGGGGCTTATACATAACGGGCGACGCGCTGCAGGATGCAAAGCCTTCCCTTTTTAACCTGGCAAATCATATTTACGGACCAAGTTATGTGTCGCTGGAGGCAGCGCTTTCCCATTGGGGACTGATCCCCGAACGGGTAACCGCTATTGGTTCGATGACGACAGGTTCCACCAGAACTTTCCGCACAGCGGCGGGGCTCTTCCGGTACTTCAAAACAAGACTGCCCTATTATAGTTTTGGTATCAGGCGCGTGGTATTGGCAAAGGATCAAACGGCACTGATAGCCGGTCCCGAAAAGGCACTATGTGATGTGATCCTTACCAGAACAGGTGTACTGCTTCGCAGTGTCAGCCAGACACAATTTTTTTTAGAAGAGGACCTGCGCATGGAACGCGAACCTTTGCGGACTTTAGACAGGGAGATGATCCGCTCCTGGCTCCCGGATGCGGCTAAGCAAAACAGTTTACGCATGCTGATAAAAACACTGGAGGCACTATGATCAGGGAATGGCTGGAAGAATATCAACCCCGAAATAAGGAGGAGGCACAGCAGGCGCTGCGGGAAATCATGCAGGAGATCGCACTGGCCGGTTTGCAGCGAAGCCGTTTTTTTGAAGTGGCCGCATTTTACGGTGGCACGGCCTTACGGATCTTTCACGGACTGGACCGGTTTTCGGAGGACCTTGACTTCTCTTTGCTGGAAGTAAATCCTGATTTTTCCCTGCAGCCTTACCTCAACGGAATGGCAAGGGAACTGGCAGCGCTGGGTATGGAGGTCACGATCACCAAAAAGGAAAAAACAAAGCAAAGCAATGTGGAGTCCGCGTTTTTAAAACCGGACACTGCCTGGCAGGAGATCACGTTGAAAGGGATCGTTCCGCAGGAAAAGCCTGATAAGCTCAACGCCATCATCAGGATCAAACTGGAAGTTGACAAGAAACCGCCATTGGGGTTTCAGACAGAAGAGAAGCTGCTCGTAAAGCCCTTCTCCTTCTATACCAAATGCTACCGGTTGCCGGATTTGTTTGCCGGCAAGATGCATGCTTTGCTTTTCCGGAAATGGGCCAACCGTGTCAAAGGCAGGGACTGGTATGATATGGAATGGTATGTCCGGAAAAGTATCCCGTTACACCTGGAACACCTGGCAAAAAGGGCGAAGGATAGCGGAAACTGGTCCGCCGATACCATGAGTAAAGAAGCATTCTTTCAGGTACTCAATGACAGGATCAGTTCAGTCTCCATGGACCAGGTGAAAGAAGATGTCGTGCCGTTTATCAAAGATTACCAAAAGCTGGATATCTGGTCCCCGGACTATTTCCGTGACCTGGCGAAAATGATCAAATTTGTGTAGGCAATTTATACAGCAGACAGATGCGCAAACAAAGCATTCAGCATACCAAAATCTTCAGTGCCTGTCAGTAATCTCAGCAACGCATGATTCAATGAAACAGCGCCCTCCTGGCCAGGCAGCCGTTGCTTGTTTTGAGTCAGGCCTCCTTTAGCCTGAAAACGCTGGTTTCTGCCTGATGATATCATCCTGCCGGCCGCGGTATTTGCTGTCATTCAGGGCATCCTGCCGTAGCATGTCTGCTCAACAATATGACCCTCTTTTTGCAAAACTGTTATGCCGCCGGCTCCTGCTCTGATGGCTTTGTTTGCCAGGTTATAGAATAAAGAAGTTTCCACCACACGTGTGATCCGGTTTAACTGAATATCCAACAGTGCAGGTTCCGGCATTTGAGCAAACCAGACATACAGGAGCAAATTGTTGTTTTGCGTGCGGGTATACCGGCCTCCGTTTGTGTGACGGTAATTGATCACCGTATCCGCAAACAACCCCTTTATGGCTATGGGTACATAAGTGCGGGCCTGCGGCAACACTTCCAGCACGACAGGATAAGTATTGGTCAGCCTGGCAGTATATTTATTTTCATCACCTACCAGAATAAATGTCCGTGCCATGGCAGCACACAGTTTCTCGATGGTATGTATACTCCCCCACTTTTTAATGCATGCAGATCTTTATCAAACTGGTCACAGCCATCAAAATACAGGTCGGGGTAATGCAACCCTGCTATAACTTTCGGGGTGTAACCGTGCTGTAATAACACCTGCCTCGTACCCGCAGATGGGGTGCAGACCTCCACCCGGCATTGTTGCTCCCGGAGACACTCATCGGTGGGTACACTGCGCTGTCCCGTTTATTTCGGGGTCTGGTCCGCCCCGGTGCCGGCAAGCTCCGGACCTTTCCTTCTTTTTATCCAGCGCGCATCGGTTTCGTCACCGAGCAACAGACCCCATGGTTTCAGCGAGTCAACGTTTTCGAAGATAACTTTCAACACCGCAACAAAGGGTAAACTCAAAAACATCCCTCCCACCCCGCAGAGCGCTCCGCCGATCAGCACTGCAAGGATGGATACCAGTGCATTCAGCTTCACGTTGGAGCCAATGATGCGTGGCACCAGGAAATTGTTATCAATAAACTGGACTACAAAATAAACGGCGATACTCCCTATGGTTTTACCGGTGTCCCCGGTATTACTGAGCGTCACGATACCCGTCAGTACCAGCGCGACAAGGCCACCGATATAAGGAATCAGGTTTAATATCGCGCCAATAACGCCGAGCAGGATGGCGTAAGGAATACCAAGCAGCAGCAATCCCACACAGTTCAGCACCGCCACACAGCCGGTTTCCATCAGCAGGCCCGTTACATACTGCTGAATGACCTTCCTGATTTTCGAAATGACCAGCGCGACCCGCTTTTCCTCCCCTTCATCAAACAAACGAAGGACAAAATGTATCAGGTGATCACGGTAATACATCAGCAGAAAAGTGTAAATGGGTAACAGGAGCAGATTCCCAAGGGAAGTCGTCAGCGCCCCAAGCGTACTGCCCGCTGCGGCTTTGGCAGAGGTCAGCGTATTTTTTCCTGCATCGCTGATGGCAATGTCCTGTTGTCGTTTGCTGATATGAAAAGTTTTATCCAGCCACGACTGTGCGTTCACGAAAAAGTCATTCAGGTTTTTTTTGATTCCCGGCAGGTCATCCAGGAATGATGCGAGCTGGTATGAGATCAGCGCGACGACCAGGAAAGCGGTCAGGCTGGCAACCAGGAGTGCCACGATAATCGCTGCCACCCTCGGCAAACGGATCTTTACCAGTAGTTTTTCCAGCGGGTATAATAAGACAGCCATCAGGAAGGCAAAGCCGAGTGGCAGGATTATCCCCTGTGCAATAAAAAAAGTGTAGAAAACAATACAAAGGATCAGGAGGACGGAGAGGATTTTTACGTAAAGCGGTTGTTTCGTTAACATGAGTGCGGATTTTAATTACCCTGCTGCATTACAAGACCAAATTGATGCCAGCGTATGATCCGGCGACTCAACCTGCGACACGACAACTGTCTGACCCGCTTCCCTGTCATGTTCCCCTGACAAAACCCGCCCCGTGCAAAGGCCATTGCGCATCTTATGAGGGAGACAATGAACCACTCGATGCTCCTGCTGTATACAGGAAACTATTACTGCAAAAGATTTTTATAGATCACGCCGTCTTTCATGATCAGCAGCAATTTTTTGTCATACTGCTCCAGTATGTCAATTTGTTCAAGCGGGTTACCGTCGACCAGGAGGATGTCTGCATAAGCACCTTGTTCAATAACGCCCAGTGGTTTGGGATAGGGATTTCTGGGTCCGGACATGGCCAGCAGCCCGGCATTACCGGAAGTGGCCATCTGCAGAATTTCATAGGGAGTGTACCAGCGTGTAAGCCTGGTTAAATTCACGGCGCGGCGTGCTGCGGCTGCCCGGTCAAACAGGCAATCCGTTCCAAAAGCGGTGGGGATCCTAAACTTTTTTGCGAGCAGGTAGGCGCTGTCGGTTCCCGCCCTCATCTGCAACTGTTTGATACGGTTGGGTGAGCCTTCCGCAAAACTGCTGGACCCGTCTTCCACGAATGGCTGCAGGCTCAGCCAGGCCTTTTTTTCTGCCAGCATTTTGGCGGTGGCCTCATCCATCAGCTGTGCATGGTCGATACAACGTACACCCGCACGCAGGGCCATTTGAATCGCACGTGGCGTGTAGGCATGTACTGTCACATAGGTACCCCAGTTTTCGGCAGCCTCTACCGCGGCGCGCATTTCCTCCTCCGTAAACTGTGTCACATCCAGCGGGTCAAAATTAGAGGACACCCCGCCACCGGCGGCCAGCTTTACCTGTGTCGCGCCAAGCCGCAACTGTTCCCGCACCCGCTTCAACACCTGCTCTGCCCCGTCGGCGATCATGCCAAAGTTGAAACGCTCGGTAAAATCAAGCATCGCAGCATAATCGCGCGGTACGCTGTTGGGCAGCAAAAAATCCCCGTGCCCCGATGTCTGCGAGATCATGGCACCGCTGGGGTATATTCTCGGGCCGGGGACCAGACCCCGGTCAATCGCTTTTTGCAAACCAAAAGCAGGCCCGGCAAGATCCCTGAAAGTAGTAAACCCCTGCATCAGGTCCAGCTCTGCTGACTTTACAGCCGTCACGGTGATGAACCCAATGTCGCTCGCCAGGAGTTCCATCATGCTCATTGACTCCATCATTACATGGGTGTGTGCATCGATCAGTCCGGGCATCAGGAATTTTCCCTTTCCATCGACGACTTTTACGTCTGTTTTTCCTGTGACAGAAATAGGCGCTTTGGACACCTGGCTGATGGTGTCGCCGCTGACCAGCACATGGCCAGGAAAAAGCTGTTGATCTTTTCCGTTAAAAATCACGACATTGGTGATGAGAATTTTTTGTTGGGCGCTGGCACACAGCGTAGCGGGCAGCAACAAAAGCAGGCAAAGTTTTTTCATGCAGTTTGCTTTTTTGGTCAGCATGGGGAACATGTCAGAAAACTTGTTAAAAGTTACGCTGTTGACCTGTTACGGCCATATTCTGTTTAGCCGGATGATGGTTTTGGAGGAAATAGCATTGACATCCTTTTTTGCATTGATGTTGCCGGAGAGTCCGAAGATATGGCGGAGACGTTCCTCATTTTGCTGCCCGCGGGACATAGCACGTGCGATTTTGGAAACCCCCACTACCTGGCCAAGCGTGTTCTTCACCATTGAAATCGAGACAATGGCAGGTAGCCGTTTGCCATATTTGGTACGACATTCGGTCTGGAAATGTTGGGTATGCCCGCCCCGGCGTACTCTTGCCATCATTTCATCTTGTTCACGCAACCGTTCAGGGGGAATAATGGAATAATGTCCTGACCCAGTCATTTCTTGCTGTGTAACCGGACATACGTTCGGCAGCCCTGTTCCAGCTTGTTAACAGGCTTTTCAGATCCGCACTGATAAAAGTGTTGTCCGAGCTTTCAATGATCGCTGCTAACGTAGCCTGGTGAACCTGCTGTGTTTCGAAACTCATAGAAAAGTTTTTGGCATTGTACCTCTGGCAGATTGTAACATCTGCCGTTATCGCTGCGGCATAAAATGATTTATCACACCTAAAGTCCCTACCATTTACGCGCGGAATTTGCGCCGATTACCCAAAAAAGGTCGCGTATGCATTTGACTTTTAATAGCTTAGAATTTTGCGGGGGACACCGTTGCCCGGCCGTCATTTTTGTGGTAACACCCCGGGTGGTTTGGAGTGGAATTACAAGTCGCCAGTACTGTGGTCAGCAGCCCGCGCTTTTTAAACATCCCGCTGATTCCGGGGTGCACCTGCAGGGCAATACCGTACCCACCGGCGTGAATTATGAACACTATATCATACAGCAGGATGGCTGGAAAGCGCCATCCGGACCGGGACGATCAATTCAATTGGTCAGCATCCTGCAGTGGACGGGATACGGCTCAGACTACAGAGATAGCTCATCAGGGCCGGCCGGGAGACTTGCGGAAGCTGCGCAGGATTTTTTCTGTATCTGCCAGCTCGAATGCGGGGTCATCCCGGAACATGCTTTTGAGTGAACCAACATGGGCTGCACCGATGATGAGGAGTATCTTTTTGGCACCGGTCTGCAGCTGTGTGGTAACGATGTTGGAATATATTTTATAATCCCTTGTTTTATAAATCGCAGCCAGCTCTGCACCGATATATTTTTTGTCGATAAAAGCGGTGTCGACCATGGCATCCGGGTTTTTAAATGTCCCGTTCGTCACCCTTGCCGGTGTCATGTAACGCAACCGGTAAACCCTGTTATATGTAGCCGGCTGGTTCAGGAACAGGAGGTAATCATGCAGCGACAAACTGTCTGCCCGCAATGCATGCATCTTTTCCATGACGAGCCGTCTGACCGACTGCTCCTCGTCTTTAAACAACTGTATGCGGTCTCCGTTGTCCAGGATACTTTGCGAGGTACCTCCGGGGGCATTCACGCAAAAGATGACGGGCAGTCCTGACTGCCGGCCAATCCGGAATGCCAGCTGGTATACCTCGCTTCTGCCATCTTTCAGGCTTTCGAAACTCAGCTTATCCTGCGCATACAACCGGTATAGACTGTCGAGCTCAGCCTGCCGTGCGGGTAATACCTCGACCATCACCGCGTCAGGTCTGAATTGTGTGGCTGCAGCGACAAATGTCCTGATTTCTGCCTGCCGTTGCCGGTTGAACACATCAGTGTTGGGATGACTGCTGTCATACAGCTGGGCCAGGTGATCCGAACCAACAATCATAATGCTGGCAGGCTGACCCTGCAGCGAAACCGCATAACAGAGTGGAAATAGTATCGCGGGAATGAGCTGTCGTATGTTCATATTGTATCATGATTCATCAATTATCCGGGCACAGTGCTTGCCGGATATCGGTCGGCTGCAAATATATACCAACGACTGTAAAAGCAATCCGGCAGCGCCGGCGGATTAACCGCCTGTTGATGAAAAAGACACGCATCAGTTGCTGCTCTGCCAGGTTAAACTGACCAGAACTGGTGCTGCAGTTTGAACCACATAACATGTGCTTACTCCGAAGGATCTGCATTTGATCAGCATCACCATATGATGACGCAAGCAGATAAACGCAAATGCATGCATAACCTCTTCACTCATGCCTCTTTTCTTGATAATTATCAAGTTGTTGAGTTTTCCTGTAATCATACCTTCATCCTGCAAATGATTTAACTGATGCCACTAAATGAAATAGCTATGAAAGACACAGATTTACCCGTCTTATTGCGCCACTTTAAAAGCGGAACTGGAAACTACCCTGTCTGCTATACTTACCGCCACAACGGATATGCTGCAGCAGCACCGCCGGATGGCAGCAGCCTGCCTGGAAATGTTTGAACGCCTGATGCAATATGCTCAGGACAAGGGCTTTGCGGACAGTGCGGAAGAGATCCGCTTCTTTAAAGAGATGCGGCCGGGACCGGAAAGCGACTGGATGTTTCACCGCGATGTCTCCGCACTGCTGGCCGCAGCACCCCCTGTAGGCAGCGAACAGATATACGCGTACTACCAGCAGGCGCTGGCGGACATTGCGGCCTTTTTTAACCGGCACGGTTTCCTGCGCACTTATCTGCAGTCCGGTCAAGAACTGCTGGATGATAAATTGTTCACCCGATGCACGGTACCCGGTGAACTGGCAGACTGGGGGGCCTGCCTATACGCGGACTGGCCGACCGCCCGCTGCAGTACCGTACTTGCCGCGTTTTATGCCAAAGAAAAAGTGAGTGCCTGGATCGAATCATACCTGCAACGCAGGCAAGGTTATAACGTTACTGCAACTGGTCATACGCCAGTGCTGCAATGGACGGGCAGTAAGGCTGCACTCGTGGAACTGCTCTATGCCCTGCAACAGTCCGGTATGTTGAATGGCGGAAAGGCGACCATCAAAGACCTGGCAGATTTCTTCTGCGACGCCTTCACTGTTGACCTGGGCAACTATTACCGGAGTTTCCAGGAGCTGCGGATCCGCAAAAAGAACCGCACCAGTTTCCTGGATGATCTCAAAACCAGGCTCATCCGCTACATGGATGAAACAGACCTGAATTATAACGGATAAGCATTGATGTACACATAAAAAATACACATGAAACAGTTCACGTATGCCCTTTGTCTCTGCTGCTTTCCGGTCCTCTGGACAAGCTGCGGGAAAGCAACACTTTCTTCTTCCGAAGCAAACGCTATCCTGGAGCAGCAATACCCGCAGGTAATCGGGCTACCGGTCTACCTGGGGGACCCAAAGACCATCGCACAGATCAAAGCTGCCGGGCTTGACAGGGCAGGTTATGTGGTCATCAGAAAAAAGAAGCCATTAGGGGATACGGCTGCCTGGCTCAGCTTTACGGCCAAAGCCGCGCCTTACCTGCTGACCACCCCCGAAACGGAGCGGCGGCGCCATATTCAATATGTAAAGGCGGGTGAAAAGTTATTGGAGACTATTCTGGAGGTAAACACGCCAAAACCTGGCAACGGGGCAACGGTTACCTACACCACAAGTATTCGTGTTACACCATTTGGTAGCGTGTTCAACTTCAAAGAAGGGCTGCTGCAACAACATACCCTGTCCCTGATATATGCTGACCGGCACTGGCATATCAAGCGTCGGGAACAGCGCTGAATGTTCGCTGGAAATCAATACTTGCCTGTACCCGGTGCATTTCAAACCGGTCGTGCCGGGACAAACACCTGAAATACGACAGCATGCCCGGGAATCATTAAAAATTTGGAAAACCGGATCAAAAGCAAAAAAATTCCTACCTTTTAGCACTGGCAGAACCATCTCAACAATTGAACCATTGCTTATGTCCATTTACGACTACATTTTTTATAACGGCGCTTCATACCTTGGGGCAGATAGTGTGGAAGGCATCAACAAAATCACCCAAATGGCTAAAAGACTCTCTCCCTTGTCCGGGGAAATTGTCAGGCACCGGGACGGAGCCGTAATCATCAATCCGGATGATACAGTGAAAGTACTCGGTTTTAAAGACAGTACTTTCCGAGACAGACTTTGCAGATTGCTCGGTGTATCCGTGTAAGGGGAAGCCCTTCCTGATGATACGGGCTGATCCTGCTTTTCCGCAGCAACGGCCTGTAGCTGTTTTTTATCTTTTATCCATCCTCCATCCCTTTCACCTAATATCGCTTAAGGAATTTTCAGGATCAGCAACCCGATACAATTCGTTACAGCAAACAGCCGGTTTCCATCATCCATCCCGTTACGTATTGCCGGATCACTTTCCTGATGCCACAGATCACGACCCCGACTTTTTCTGATACAATCCCCGGATAATGACAACCAGGATCAGCTGGTCCCGGGAGCACGTCAGGGAGAAGGGAATCAATGGTAACAACAGCAGGTTGCCCGGCGAAAAGTCAATGCGCCGGGGTACTGCCGGCAGCGGCCCTGGCCAAAGTGCGCGTTTTTTACCTGCTGACTGATCCCCATATCCTCTTGCTGATCTGGAAAGTTCAGGCGGGCCAGGCCTGCGCATTGACAAAAAAGTCCTGCAGGCTTTTTCAGTTGCAGGCGGATCATCCGCAAAAAATGCCGGCTGGCGAGAAAGTGCCAGAATCAGGAACGCAGCTGTTTGCTGCTTTGTATCCTACAGCATCATTCAACAATGACGCAGCACGTATGTACCAAAGGAAGTTCTTATGCAGCGACGCAACTGTTCACAGGCATATAAAAAGATAATAAATGCTTACCGCGCCGCGACGCGTCTGTCGAGATGCACATAACCACCGTCCACATGAAAATATTCCGCGTTTATGGAGCGGGATTTTTCAGAAAGCAGAAACACCGTTGTAGCAGCGATCTCGTCCGGTGTTGTCCGCCTGTTGTCCAATGGTATTTTTTCATTGATCCGTTGTAACTGCGCTTCGGGATCCGGCTGCTGGCTCAGCCACCATTCATACTGCGGTGTCGCACATTCTGCAACCACCACCGCATTACAACGAAGACCACGTGCACGCATTTCCGCTGCATGCGCAGTCTGCAGTTCAAGCCGCATACCGTTTGCCGCTGCATAGCCGGATGTTCCACCCTGGCCTGTCAGGGCAACCTTGGAGCAGATATTAACGATTGCACCTTTACCTGTCGTCAGATAGGGAAGCACAAGGTCAGTCATCGTATAATAATGCACGCCATTCAATGTTAGTGACCTGACAAACTGCTCATAACTACCGTCCTGCAGGCCGACCCCATCATTCAGTCCGGCATTGTTAACCAGCCCGTCAATGGAATGACACATCGAGTAGACGGATTCCACCGCGCGTTTGCACTGGTCAGGATCCGTAAGGTCTGCAACTGCAAAAACACATTGTTTACCACTTTCCCGCAATGCTTCACTTAGCGCTTGTGCGGATTGCCCGTTCAGGTCTACAATAGCAGGAATGGCGCCTTCATCGGCTAGTCTGCGCACGATTCCCTCCCCGATTCCACGGGCACCACCTGTGACAATGATCACCTTGTCTTGTAGCTTTAAGTCCATCGTTTACAATAGTTTAGTGCACAATAATACAGATTATTAAGGAAGCGTCATCTGATAAAAAATCCGGGGGTTGATGGATTGGATAAGCGGCAAAAGGTTGATAGTCAGTTTGTGAGCATTTGCTTCAGGGCAGGGCATGCTGACCGCGGCAAACAACCTAGCGGGCACTTCCCGCCGCAGACCTTACACAGGAATTGCTCACATGGCGATGCACAGGTACCGCCAGCAACATACCGGTGACGGGAGCCAGGACATACAACCATAAATAAACGGTCTGACCCGAAATGAGCGCCGGTGCGAGTGATCGCGCCGGATTCATCGATGCCCCGCAGACAGGACCTGCAAACATGGCTTCCAGGCCGACCACTCCTCCAACAATTACCCCGCTGAACAATCCTGTCTCTTTGCTTGCGGTGGAAAGATGAAGGATGACCAGCATGAGGAGAAAGGAAAGGCACACTTCCAGCAGGAATGATTGCTGTGCTGTTCCCGCCGGCGCAGTCGTACCCAGTGATACATCTCCCGGAAATAAAATTCGCAGTAGCGCGCTCGCCATCAGAGCGCCGGCACACTGGCTCAGGATATACCAACACAGAGAGCGGGCCGGCAGTTTTTGTGCAGCAACCAAGGCGATACTTACCGCAGGATTAAAATGTGCGCCTGAACGCTCTCCGAATGTATAAATCATGGTCATGACTATCAGCCCCCAGGTCATCGCCACCCCGGCATGGGAAAGCATACCGGCAGTAGCAGTATTGACAATCACCGCACCGGTCCCGCAGAACACAATAGCAAAAGTCCCCGTCATTTCAGCTAAAAATTGTCTGTTGTTCATGCATCAATATTCGTAGTGATACGGTGCTGTGGTTTTGGAAAGCCGGGTACAAAAGCGGCTGAACTGATTTGTCGGACACCAGTGTTACGGGTGTGCCGCAAAGCCGCAACAGCATTACCGACGATATTTTGAAGCGTACCGGGATCTGTCTCAACCCTGGCATTGATAACAACTGCTGCTGTCTTGCCAGGGGGTAATGCCCCCCCGGCCCATCCGCCTCCGTTTGCCGTATAACTGATTTTGACAACCCCGTCGATGGACATTTTAAGGTGGCCGACAGGCAGTCCGAGCGTGGTCAGATTCCGGTATATTTCCGCAGCCAGCCATGCAGCTTCTTCCGGCGCCCGGCCGTTTCCGTTTTCAATCTGCAGCACTTCATCCAGCCATGCAAGCCTGGACTCGCCGGCACCGTAGACCGCATAGTCGATATCCAGGGCAGGACCCTGTATGGAGGATGTTCCTGTTCCGACGTTATCCAGCCAAATCCTGATGCTGGCAGGATCGTAACCATTGATGAGCAGTATTTTTTTGCCCGGATAACTGGTTTGTAAAAAAGCCTGCACCGCTGCGGTATCGCGTGTATCAGCAAGATCCGCCCGGGTAAGTACGATGGTGGAGGCTTCCTCGAGTTGCTTTTGAAAAATATACCGTACTTCCGGGCTAAACACAGGCTCCTGCCGTATATACAGCAGGTGCAGCAGGCGGATATCGGCAAAGCTGGAAAAACTTACCTCGATTGCCTGCCCGGAAAGCAGCAGCGGTTTCATGACCGTTGCGACGATGTCGGTACAGGAACCAACCGATTCGGCAAAAATCACTGTGGGTCGGTGTGCGTCCATTAGTTCGCCAATACGGTCTTCCAGTTGCGTATAATTGCAGCAGAAGCAACCATTGACCACCTGCCTGTCCGGAATACCTTTATGACGGAACACCCGGGAATCTACCAGGACCGAACCCTGATCGTTCGTAATTACAGCCACGGATACATTTGCCTGTTGAAGGATCTCACATGCGGTGGAGACAGCGGTAGTTTTACCGCTGCCTAAAAATCCGCTCAGGAGGTGTATTTTCATTACTGTATGTTTTTTATTGATAACAGAAACAATCGCCCCCGCAGTTATCCGCAGATATGTGTACCGGGTAACCCAGTATGATTTCAGCGGGGGTTGCCGGGCGGATATCGTCAATGATCACCTCGAACCGGTAATCGTCATCTCCCTGGTCCATATCACTACAGAGCCAGACCTGTTGATGGTTTCCCACGGTTAGGCCTTCGAGCTGGCACTGCAGCGTATTGGCAATGCCGGCGGAGCCATGAAGGTACTGCACTGGTGTAGCGCACATCGTATCCTCGACAAGCTCGCCCCTGCTGTTGTACATCCTGTATCGTATGGATACAATCATATCGCTGGTAATACAATGCATCATGACACTTTTTTGCCATTGACCAGGATAGTGTCCGCTTCGATCCTGCCGTAAACGACGCTGAGCGAAGGTTTGCCGGCTTTTAATGTTACGGTACCAAACCCGGTGGCGGTTGAAAGGAAGGAAGTGAAGTCACCCACGCGCGAACGGATGTGCAGGGTTCTGTCCACCGCATCATAACGGACACCTGTTAAGGCCTGCAACATACCATAACTACTCATGGCCCGCGCATACCAGTGACCACATTCATACTCGTTAAAGGGGTTGCGTACCCTGCCATCGTAACGATTACGGCATAACCTTACAATATCCAGGCCTTCCTGCACCTGTCCCATTTCCATCAGGTGGGCGGCTACCTGGTATTCTATCCCGGTCCAGACCTCATCACTGTATACAAAAGGCAGGGAAAGTTTGCCACCCTTTGGCCAGGTGCACAATAACAATCCCCCTTCATTCCCCAGTGCATAAGCCGGTCTCTGGGGATTGGCATGCTCCAGCAATGATGTTTTCAGGTTATACCGGTGTACTGCCAGCAGGTGACTCCGTACTTTTTGATCGTCCACGAAAGGAGGCAATGCACACATACTGCCGATCCACGCGCCGAGAATACCGTCACTTAAACAACCTTTTCCATACTGGTATTTTGGTCCTTCTTGCTTCAATATGTCCACTGCTTCAGCAGAGTACTCTCCGCCGAATGATTTGGCCTTTGCCGGGTTTTCGGCCTCCAGGTTTTTATATTCGATATCCTGGTAAAAGTATTCCCCGTCATAGAGGTTTGTCTCCAATTGCACTTTCCCTTTCCTGTAAAGTGCTTCATATTTGCCTACATCTTTGTTCAGGTGCCTGCCCATCAACAACATAGCCGTCAATGCACCCAGGTAAAACGAGGTGATCATACCGTCCGGACCCCAGAATTCGATGTCATACGTGTTGTGATGCGGTTCCTCTACCACCCCCTTACCTTTCGGATCCCAGGTGGATATGCAATAATCCATACTTTTTGCCACGACAGGATAGATACGCTCTAACCATGCATTGTCCCCGCTGATGCGCCACTCCCGGTACACTTTCATAATACCACCCAACTGGCCGTCAGAAGCGGCATGAAAATCATGCTTCAAAGGGCTGATCGGCATATTGGCCCTGAAGGCCTGATGTCCCGCCTTATCCTGGTTCTCACAAAACTCCGTATTGCGTAATGTTCTTTCCAGTGCAGGGAAAAGATGCGGCAACGCCTGCGCGTAGTTCCAGACATGCGTACAGGAACCATGACAGCATCCCCCATCATCACCGCAGCCCTCCCAGGCCCAGAACCTGCCATCATACTGGCGCAGGGAAGTCGGTGATTTTAAGATAGTGAGGTTAGCGGCTACTGCTTCCATGACTTCTGCGGGCAGGGTGGAACGGTAAAAGGTATCCGCAAACAATTTGCTTTTCGCATGCAGGTCATCATAATTTTTTCTCCAGTAGCCGGCTACTTCTTCCACGTTTGCAAAGCGGCTGCTGTACCACGGTTTATAATTGGGCGATGCGCTTTGCTGTCCGTTCTGAACCCCCAGATCTTGTGGAGCAGCACAACAGCCTTCTGCTGTTGTACAATCTTTTTTCTCGTCAGTTACGACATCACCAATATGTATATTGCTTTCCGGGATGTACCAGCCGGTCATCAGCCGGATTGTTTTTGATCCCCCCGCACGCAGGGTAAATGGAACAAACAGCGAGGCACCGGGCGCGTCTTTTTCAACGGGTTCGGTAGCTCTTATTTTCATATCCCTTACGGTATTCCACGCCATCGTTAGAGGATCCCACCAGCCTCCACGAAACCAGCAATGATCAACGACCGTCTGGTCATCATTGGTAAAAACAGCAAAATGCCCTTCGGTTTCGGGTTTTTCTTTCAACCCCTCCTGCTGTAATACAAAACCATTTTTTGTTCCGGCAATCCTGTTGACTGCCCCGGCCGTATCCGCCAGAAAATTTTTGGTGTTAAATGAAAAGACTGCGTCGACAGGCTGTGTGGTTTTATTGACAAACGTGTATTCTAGCCCGCCAACGGGAAGACTGCTGTTATCTTCATCCGTGGGAATAAAGGGGCTCCAGCCTTTTATGGATACCTGTAGAGGGATATCTGGATCTGCCAGCCGGATGGTTGAAAACGGAAAACGGGTCATAAACTCCGCCTGCTTAAAGCGTGGCAAACCAAAGGTCGACCCGGCAGCACCATTACCCGTTCCTTTCTGCCCAAACATTTTCCAGTCAGCTACCTGGCCCTCCAATACTTTCACGCCGTTTTTTACACCCTTGACGGCAAGGGCCGCAAACAGGGATGGTTCATGGAATATTTCAGGCCTGTTGCGTACGCTCATGTGCGAAATGGCACCCGTACCCTCCAGGCAGAACATGCCGGCTCCTATCCCTCCGATCGGAAAAGCAACCCGACTCAGGTATTCCCCCGTGTACGGACCGTTATATTTTCTGTCAGGTAATGGTACTTTTTGCTGCCCGTTGCTTTCAGTAACGAAAGTTTCTGCTGGCTTACCAGCCTGTATGATTGGCGCTACGGCAACACCCGAACCACTCAATACGACTGATTTTAAAAAAGATCTGCGTTTTTGTGCTTTATCCATATCATATATTTTAATGTTTGGTCAATTTGAACCAGTTCAACGGTGCAGCAAATTGGTATCCTGCATACGTGTTCACGACCATGGAATGCTACAGCCGGAAGCAGGATGGGAACAGGATGTCCGCCTGTATGCGGTTCCCTGTACCCGGTTTTCCTGTTTCCTGAAGCGTACCCTGTTAAACTTGCGGGACCAGGGTTGCTGCTTCCATATAACCACCCAATTCCTTATATTTTTCATAACGCCGGCCGTATAACGCTGTTTTTGCGTGGTCAGGCTTGTACTCGCGCTCAAACCCCTGCCCCATCGCCTGCATCGCTACCTCCACCTTTGGGTAGATACCGGCAACTGTCGCGGCAAACATGGCCGCTCCCATTGCACAGGTTTGTTCGGATTGGTTGATCCGGATGGGCATATTGATCACATCGGCCATCAGCTGCATGATAAACGGTGATTTTTTTGCCACGCCACCAACACCAATGAGCCCCTGTACCGGGATCTGCTGGCTGGTAAAGCGTTCCACAATTGCTTTGGCACCGAAACAGGTTGCTTCAGCCAGTGAACGGAATATTTTTACCGCATCAGTTCCCAGGTCAAGACCGGTGATGGCAGCCTTGACGAGTGCATTGGCATCAGGCGTGCGACGTCCGTTGAACCAGTCTACACTGAGTGCATCCGTTTCCTGAAGGGGAATGGAAGCAGCTTGCTGGCTTAATGTTGGGATCATCCGGCTCACAATCGTTTGAATGGTCTGCTCCTCCACCAATCCACGGGCGATATTTTCCAAGGGCCAGGCGAGCACATTTCTCAACCATGCATATACATCACCAAAAGCTGACTGGCCGGCTTCCATCCCGATCATACCGGGAATAACAGAGCCATTTACCAGGCCACAGATGCCCTGTACATATTTACCCTGCATGTCTTCCAACGGTGCGACCAGCATGTCACAGGTGGAAGTACCCATGACCTTGCTCAGGTAGTAGGGCTCGACCTGTCCGCCAACAGCACCCATATGCGCATCCATTGCACCAACACCAACCATTACATTGGTACCTAATCCCAGCCTGTTTGCCCATGCTTCGGACAGGTTTCCTGCCGCCTTGTCTGCGGTATATACCACGGCAGGCAATTTGGATACAAAACCGGTCAGCAAGGGGTCGAGAGAAGCAAAAAAAGCTTCCGGCGGGAAGCCATTCCATTCTTCCGCCCACAGGGCTTTGTGCCCTGCGGTGCAAATCCCGCGTTTCATTTGATTTATGTGCGTGCCACCGGTTAACAAAAAAGGCATCCAGTCCGCATGTTCCACCCAGCTATAACAGCCTGCCCGCACCTGCGGGTGCTGTCTTAATATATGCAACAGTTTACTCCAATACCATTCGGAGGAGTAAATGCCGCCGACATATTTAAGGTAATTGGTCTCAAAGTTCCCGGCATGCCGGTTGATCTCTTCTGCCTCCTGCACAGCCGAATGGTCTTTCCATAAAACAAACATGGCATCAGGTTCATGCGCAAACGCTTCCTGTAGTGCCAGCGGCATCCCACTTTCATCGACGGCAACCGGCGACGAGCCCGTTGTATCAATGGAAATGGCTTTGATGTGTTTGCGCACCTCCTCACCAGCCTGGTGCAGGGAGTCCTTTACAATGCATTCCAGCCCTTCCACATAATCCAGCGGGTGCTGGCGAAAGACATTGCCTTCCGGATTGCAGTACATGCGCTTTTTCCATCTCGGATACTCAAAGGTGGACGCGGCCATCTCCTGGCCATTATACGCGTCAACAATAATTGCCCTTACCGAATCTGTTCCGTAGTCAACACCGATAACATAGGCTTTTTCCATTCCATTATTTTTTTATGGCCCTTAGAGGAACAGTTAAAACAAAGCGTGTTTTTACTGTGCCGGCTTAGTTGTGGTAGTACAAGTGTGTGACACAACCAACGCTATATAGCAGTAATGCAGCCTGGCCAGGATGTACAATCGTTATTTTTCTTTAAAAAGTCATTATTACATCAACAATATCATTTGCTGTCAGTGACATTTCTTCACACGCAATGGAAGCAGTGCGATCGTCATAAACATACGTGCTCGTAAGTGGTTTGTTGTTTAAAAGCACCTGTACGGACGACGGTTTTTTATCGCTTTTTAGTTGTACCTGGCGTAGTAAAAGATTGCCATACTTTACTGCAATGGTATTTTTTTGCTGATTGCCCCCGAGCACCTGTAAGATGTTTCCCCAGGCTTCTGCTGCCGTAAAGAAACCTTTAAAATTGTCTGCCTGTATTTTGGGGTGGAAGCCGAGGATACCTTGCGGACCGTTATAATAGTAATCCTGCAATGCCAGCATAACGCCCCAGGACGCCATCGCCCTTGCATAGTGATCGCCGCATTCTATTTCATTCCATGGATTGTGCTTCTCCGGGCTATAGCGCTGATCCACCGCCCTGACGATGGACAACCCTTCCTCTGTCATACCCTCATAGATCATATTGGTGGCCACCTGGTATTCTATGCCTGTCCATACCTCATCCCGGTAACGGACTCCCTTCTCGCCCATGTGCGGACTCTTCGGCCAGGTACAGACCAGCAATCCCGGCTCCCCGAAACTGGCATACGTGCGTTCCGGCGGGTGGACCTTATTTTGCACTGCCACATCCGGTGCCCAATTGTATTTCCAGATGGATCGGAGTGTTTGTTTTACTTTTTCTTCCGGGTATATATAACCAAGGTTATTCAAATGGTTCCAGGTCTGTCCGAACAGCTGATCAGAAAGACAACCCGTCGCATACTGGAATTCAGGATGCGCTGTAAGATCAACCTCCTGAATAAAATACTCACCGTTCCAAAGCCTTGCAACCGAATGTGCTTCGCCAGCTGCAGCAATCATATTACAGCGGTTCGCGAAGGCTGTATCATTCATCATTACCGCCATACGTCCTGCTGCTTTTAACGCTGCCAGGTATAATGAACCCACATAGGTATTTGCCCCGTAAAAAGCAATATCATAGGTGTTGGCCTGCGTTTTTTCAATCAGCCCGTCTTCATTCCCGTCCTCCAGGATAATAAATTCGGTAGCCCGTTTTATCCTGTCCCAGTTGCGGGTAAGAAATAATTCATTTTTTGAATTGAGGTGTTCCCGGTAGGCTTTTAAAATAGCACCTGCATGCCCATCGATCAGGATGCCCCCCCAACCGTTCCGCGCCAGTACACCGCCATCCTGCCGGAAAGAAATATCGAAGTCTGTACGCTCCCGGATATTGCGTTCCAGTTCCGGAAAAAAGTGGGCCAGTGCCTGTTCATAGTTCCATACATGGGTACAGGTTCCTACACATGAACCGACCCCTTCCCACGCCCAGAATTTGTCGTTGGCCCACCATTGGCAGGTTTCAGTGGCAAGGATAGACAAAGGCATCAGCAGGCGTTGGTTTAACCAGTAAGGGATGGTTGAATTGTTATAGTAAGTATCATGAAAAAGATGCGTTTGACGGGACAGACGCTCATAATTTTGCTGAAGATAAGCTGCCACGTCCTGCGAACTACTGAACCAGTTACTGTACATGTTGCCAATGATGGTTGCACCATCAGTCGGTAAGGCCTGGTTCCAGTCGTTGGCCAGTATGGCCGTTACATCGCTGCCCTGGTAATAGGAAGGCCGGTTCGGAAAATACCAGGTGAGTAAAAAGCTGATTTCTTTTTGTTCTCCGGGCTGTAACGTCATGGTTGTTCCGACACTGCCGCATAACTTTTCACCGGCGGTTCTGGCCGCAGCATCCACCCGGTGACTGTCATCCAAACCCTGGTAGTCCGCATCAGCAAAAGCATTGTTGGAAAGTACACTTAAAGAGAGGTTGCCAAAGTAGGGATGCTGCTGCGGATAATATTTTTCCCTTGTTACAGGCAGATTGCTGAAACCGATATTGTCTATATTAATGTGACCCCAGCCGCCTTTTGCCGCATCCACAATCTCCAGATGGGCGGTTTTACCCTTTAGTTCATGTACGTCCCAGTTGTGTGGATCCAGCCCTTCGGTATTCTTACCTGTTGCCGTACGGACGATCTTATGGTCAATCACCAGATTGATGCAGGTTGTACCGGGATGATTACCGCCACCAATGTTGAAAACAATATAATTGTCGTTTATCACAAATGGCTTGGAAACCATACGGCCTGTTGTCTGATCGCCGTTTAAAAAAGAGTTGACCATCCCTTTGCCTGACATGTTGAGTACACCGGACTGATCGCCTCCAAAGCTGCCCGGCGCCGGTGCAGTCCCGAATGCGTCACCGGTGAGGGCCCATCGGCCATACCCGGTTTCAAAATCTTCGTACAGCTGCACCACCGGCCTTTTTTCAGCGGCATTTTCTTTTTTCGGTATTAGTTCCATTACTACCGATGTCAGACCATTTTTTGTTTCGGTCCTGTTCCTGCTCAATGCATTGATTTCACCCGCTATTTCGAGACAGACCAGGTTCTGCACCCAACCTTCCAGCATTACTGTTGCATTTTTGGAGGACGTATTCCTGATCGTATACTTTAAGATGGTACCCGGTGTAGCTGACTCACGGGCATTCATGGGAATAAAAGGCGAGAATATCTCTGCGTCTACTTTCACCGGAAGTTGTTGTTTTTTGGAGGCATAGCTTATTTCCGCTATCGGATACTCACCTGTGAACGAAATATCATCAAAATTTTCTTTGTTTAGCACCGTGGTTTGTTTCTTTCCATTTTGTGTAACCGTGAGTGCGAAACCCTGAGAAACATAACTGGCCGGTTCAAACGTCTGGTAACAAACCTTCCAGGGACCGAGGGCGGTATTGAATTTTGTGAGTGAATCGATCCCATACCCCGTATTGTGGGCATTGTTGGCAATCCACCAGTTGGCCAGTGTGCCATCTCCCCGCACATACAACTGGCCCGCGGCGATACCACCGCATGGCATACCGATCGTTAAGAGTTCGGCCCCTTTAAAAATTTTTTTCTCTTTACTGTATAATGACGTGGTCCAGGTGCCAGGCAGCTGCTTGTCCGCCGGCACATGGTGTGTCGGATCCGTTGATTGTGCGGGTACCAGGAGGGTACATACCAGACCGGCGAGCACAAAGAAACATTTTTTCATATGCAAAGATTTAATGTGTTAATCTTTCAGTTTTACCAGTATCAGTTTTCTCCACAGGAATTTTTTACGCTGATCTGTTGCAGTGAACCGAAAAGTCACTGAGCTGTTTAACGCGGTAAGGGTTATTTTTCCCGCTTCGACTTCCTTTACTGCCGTTGCCGTGGCCCGCGAAGAGAAGTCGGCGGATATTTTGGTTTGTCTTTGCCAGAGCGAAAACATACAACCGCCGGGTTGTGCAGCATAAGACACGAGGAGCTTATATACTCCGGGGGGAACATCCTCCAGGTTTATTTTCAACAAACTGTTGTTGCCGGCAGTAATGTCAAAGCTTTGACCAATATCATTGTTTTCCCAGGTAGTTTTAATGCTGATGTCCTCCCCCGGTACTACCGATGCAAACTGGGGGTAAATACTGATCGTATCAGGCAGGTAAACGGTCGTATTCTCCGTGGTATAGATGGCCGGTGACAGGGGGTTCCGGTCACAGTAAAAATAACTGATGGAAGTGTAGATACCCGGCACAGCATTGTGCTCACCACCATGCTCTATACTGTGAAACAAATGCTTTTCAAAGGACATTTTATCGGACAGGTAAAACCGGTATCCACCCGTTCTTGCAAAGGCCAGCGAATAATCCAGGGAACCATGCAACGGCAGGCTCATCCGGGCGTCCCAGCGGTTCAGCAATGCATACCAGCCCCCGTTGAAATAATCTTCGGATCCTGTCCCGTGAAAACGCAGCGTCTGGTCTATTTCTGTTGAATCATCGCCTTCAAAAAAAAGAGTCATTCCGGTTTGAAGACCCTGGGCCTGCAATACTGCGCCAACATAATGGCCTTTACCCTGTACGTCCAACAACACATGCGGCTTACCATCCGTTGTTACGCCACTGTTGCGGTAAGCGTAAAACCTGCCTTCTTTCGCTGCCAGCCGGGGCTGCAGCGTATAAGCAATTGCTGCACGTATATCCAGGTTGGGAAGGCTGCTGTCTTTATCCGCCCGGTAAACAATTTCAACCCTCGCCTTTTTATCAAAAGGCATAGGCAGCCAACTATAGCAGGTATTGTCTGCCGTACCGATCAACATACTTTGCATGGAAGGTCTGCCAAAGGCAAAGCCGAAAAAATCCGATACAGGACAATCAATGGCCGGGCCCGGTTCATCATCCCAATATACCCGAAGCAGCAGGTTTTTTGACAGCGTAGCTACGCTGGCGGCAGGCGTAATTTCGAGACCGGTGATCCTGCCACCCTGTATGCAGGAAAATACTTTCTTTGTTTCTCCCGGCTTGATGCGGATGGAAGTTTCTACCGTTTTACCATCACCGCTACTTGCATTGATCCCTTTTGCGGTCTTTCCTGGACTGGTGTTCCATACCCGCTCCAAAGCACCGAGGGCTGTTTTTACCTCGTCGCTGCGTGAAATATTAAAAGATTGCACCGTAGTGCCGTTTTGGTATAGCCTGTAGCCAACCTGGTAAAACAACATTTTTTTTCCCCGGGTGACAATGACACAATGTTTTTGAAAAAGAACAGGATAATAACAGTAATACCCGCCCAGCTGGTTACCGCACAATGGCTGTACAAAAGGAAAAACTTTGCCTGAAAACAAGTCATTGAAGCAGACCGAAAGGGAGGGCTGTGCTGCATCATCAATATAAAAATCAAGTGTGTCGCTGTTTGGCGTGGGTGTCCATATCCTGTTTACCGTTCCGGCACCACGCACATCCAGAATTACCAGGCTGCTGTCGGCATTGCGTCTCACAAAGGAATAATCGCCATTGAATCCGTCATTATTTCCACCGGTGGTGTCGTAACTGGATACCTGCGCCGAATAAGTCTTACTCCTGTAGGCGGGAAGTAAACTGAGGTCGTACAACTGCTTTATTTCGTCCGCTGCGGTGATTGTTTGCTGGGTATATGCAGAGATGGCCATTCCGTTGACCATCAGCAGCAAAACAAATCGTAGTGTTTTCATCTGCCGGTGTTTTTTGTAAAAGAATGATGTTGGATATCCGGGATAACTTTCTTCAGCCTTACACGTTTCACACTCCGTCGACAGCCGTTAATGGTGTTGATAATGGAGCACCGGCCCGTTTTTTTTGCCTGCCTGCAATTCCGTTCGGGTACTGCGTCTGCCGCCGTACCAGGCGATGAAGGCAAAACATATGCAGGGAATAATAAATGCTACCGGCATGCCGAAATGATCTCCCAGCAGCCCCATTACCGGCGGGCAAAAAGCGCCACCGGCAACAGCCATGACCAGGAAAGAGGCGCCCTTCTTCGTAAGCGGGCCAAGATCCCTGAGACCCAGTGCGAAAATGGTCGGAAACATGATACTCATAAAAAAATACGTGCAGAAAAGTGATATGACAGAGACCCAGCCAAGGCCCGCTATAACCAGCAGCACCAGCAAGGTATTCGCAGCACCGTATACCAGCAGCAAACGCTGTGGGGCGATGTATTTCATCAGGTAAGACCCTGACAGGCGCCCGATCCAGAACAGCCCCATCCCGCCGATGGCAAGAATCAGCGAAGCGGCCTGTTCCGGGTTACGTGGCATAAAGGTCTCCCCAAAGCTGCCAAAATGGGCCATCATACCCGCTACAGGGTTTTGCAGGTCCGGAACTGCTTCCGTCACATAATTGATAAAAAAGGAGTTCACCCCCGTTTGTGCTGCGACATATAGAAATTCTGCAATGACCGCAACAACAAAAGCGGGATGACGCAGCAGGTGCCGCATCGGAGGGTCTTCCTGTATTTCTTCGGTGCGCCCGGTTTCAATCTCGGGTAGCCGGACGAAAAGAAATACCAGGGCAAGTACCACAACGACTGCACCCACCATCATGTAAGGTTGTACCATAGAGGCAAACCTGTCCGGATCTCCGTTATCATTGGCCCCGAATATCAACAGCCCCCCGATTAAGGGACCCAGTATCCATCCCAGCCCGTTAAAAGACTGTGATATATTGATACGTCTCGCCGCATATTCTTTGGGACCCAAAACGGTGGAATATGGATTGGCAGATGTCTCGAGGCAGGCCAGCCCGCACGCGATGACAAAAAGAGCAAGCAGGAAAGGCACAAATGATTCCAGCTTTGCTACAGGATAAAACAAAAATGCGCCTGCTGCAAACAGCGACAGCCCGGTGATGATGCCTGCCTTATAGCCATATTTTTTAATGATGATTCCCGCAGGGACTGCCATGACCAGGTATCCGATGTATAATGAAAACTGGACAAATCCCGATTGCGCCTTGGTTACGTGCAGGATGTCCTGGAAGTGTTTGTCCAGTACATCCAGCAGACCATGTGCAAAACCCCACATTAAAAACAAGCTGGAGATCAGTGCAAACGGAAAGAGCAAGCTGGTGCCGTCCGGTAAGCGGGTGAGTTTTATTTGTTTCTTCATGACGATTGTTAAGATTAATGAGTTGACAAACGGGGGAGTTAGGCAATGCCATAAAGTGAGCCATAAGTACTACACGCACGGTAATCCCCGCCCTCCTTGTCCGATCCAAACGCATTCCATGCAGAAGGTCTGAATATCTTGCTGTCGGCTACATTGTGCATACATACAGGGATACGCAACATGGAAGCAAGGGTAATGAGTTTATCGCCGATGTGCCCGTAACTGATCGATCCATGGTTTGAGCCCCAGTGTGCCATGACACTGTAAACATCCGCAAAAGCACCTTGTCCGGTAAGACGCGGAACAAACCACGTAGTCGGCCAGGTGACATCGGTACGTTTATCCAGGATGTCGTGCACATCCTGCGGAATGTCAATGGTCTCCCCTTCCGCAATCTGCAGCACGGGGCCCAGGCCTCTTACAAGGTTGATACGGCACATGGTAACCGGCATACCCCCTTTGGTAACAAATTTTGAGGAATAACCCCCGCCCCTGAAATAACCTTTATTACCGGGGTACCAGGTAGTTGCTGCCAAACAGGACTGAACCTCGGGTTCGGTAATTTCCCAGAAAGGTTTCATCACCGGACGCCCTTCCATTGATTGCTGCCCGCTGCCATCCAGCGTGGCAGAACCGGAATTAATGAGGTGAATAAATCCACCCGCGGCAATACCTTCCGGTGTCCAGCCTGTCACGCGCTCAACCGCCTCAGGGCTCCAGTAGGTACGGACATCTGCGAATAGCTGCGCAGTGTTGGTAAGCAGGTAACCAAACAGCATGCTGATGCCGTTAAAACAATCGTTTTCTGTTGCCACCATGTAGGGCGCGCGTATGCCGTTCCAATCAAAAGAGGAATTAAGAATAGCCTCCGAAAAATCGCCATTTGGCAGAAAATCTGTCCATTGCCTTTGTCCCTGGAAACCTGATACAATCGCATTGTGCCCTAATGCCTCCTCTCCAAAACCTTTATCTTTTAACCGCGTGTTTCCCTGCATGAGGTCGCGTATGATCAATGTCATTTTTACGACAAATTCCCAATCCTTATCTTTTTGCTCCCGCGTGGACTGTTTCTCTGCGTCGTTGGCCAGGTCTTCCCCTTCTTTACAGTGCTCTTTTACCCATGCCAGGGCTTTGTCAAACTCCATTTCATCATAAATTTTCTGTTCGATGCGGCGCAACACTTCGGACGAGTCAACATACTCGTTGCGCATACCCAGGTATTCCCGGAAAAAATCGGGCACCACGATAGAGCCGGCAATGCCCATGGAAACAGACCCGATCGCGAGGTATGACTTGCCACGCATCATCGCCACTGCCAGCCCTGCCTGGGCAAAGTTCAGCAGCTTCCTTTTTACATCATCAGGTACATTTTCATCACCCAGGTCCTGCACATCATGGCCGTAAATGCCAAAGGCGGGCAACCCAAACTGGTTGTGAGCGGCAAGTGTGGCAGCAAGATAAACCGCCCCTGGTCGTTCGGTGCCGTTAAAGCCCCAGATCGCTTTGGGCAACAACGGGTTCATATCCATCGTTTCGCTGCCGTAACACCAGCAGGGGGTCACCGATAGTGAAACGCCGACATTACTGGTTTCAAATTTTTTGGCACATTGAACGGCCTCCTGTACGCCACCAATGCAGGTGTCGGCGATCACACATTCAACCGGCGAACCGTCCGGATAACGAAGCTCCCGTTGATAAAGTGCTGCTACTGTCTCCGCCATCTTCATGGTAGTAGCCTCTAATGATTCACGTACACCGCCGAGCCGGCCATCGATAATCGGACGAATGCCGATTTTGGGATAATCAGTTTTATGCATATAAGTATTTGTCGGTTATTCAGATAGAGTCAGTGCAGGATCAGCTGCGCTTATGCTTTCCTGTCTTTTATTTAAAAGCGTTGGTAATATCGTTGAGTGAGACGCCAAGGAACCGCTTACTGATCATATCAAGCGATTTTTTGTCCCCGGTAAAATGATAAACGGACTGGCGGTGGACCAGCGATTCCTGTGGCCGGAGGAATGCGGCAGGTGATACACTTTCGATTTCATAGAACGGACCCATTTGCGATCCGTCAGCCAGGGGACCATCATTATACGCGTTTACCGCGTCTCCGGTAAAGGGGGATTTCCGGGGATCCCATTCCTGGTTGAGATACCTGGAGGAAGCCTCCGGTTCAAACACGGCAAGCGTAAGTATGCCGTTCAGCGGATCGTAGCTGCCGATAACCGGATCAGTATGCGCGGGTTTGACGCCGATTTTCCCCCTGCTTTTTCCATCCGCTTTAAAAAATAAATGTTGGTCATCCCGTACCAGCCTGTCGGCGGGGATTTCGCCAAAATAATCCGTGGTAGCCACTTTGCTGAAATCAACCTGGTCAGGATTATGAATGGGTACCACGATAACTGTTGAATCAGTATTTTTCATCATGTCCAATACCCAGATACAGGGCATGCCCGTCTCAGCCGTCCACGGCTGACTGCCTTTGTTGATCAGGGTATTGGTGGTCTGATATCCCACTGCGTTAACAGCTGCATCCAATGGCAGCCCGAAACGTTTATTGATACTGTCCGCACTGGAAACCGCAATTTCCCGCTTTACCGATAAGCGAAGCGGTGTACCACGGTAATTCACCAGCGACATATCTTTTTTCATCGTCACGGAATGTGCAGTCTGTACTTCTACCTCCCATGGTTCTGTGTCAAAAGCCGCCGGCGTTTTCCAGTTATCAAACACCATGTCTTCCCCGGGTTTGAAGTACAGGGAAAAAGGACCGCCTTCCGGACCCAGCCAAAGACGGTTTTCACCACCATAAGCATTCATGTGCAGATCAGCCGGGCCGTCAAATGCCTTATAATTTACCCATCCAAAACTAAATCCGTCGTTCCCCTGCGCGGTGGAGGTAAACACCTTTCCCTGGTATTTCGCAGATACAATAAGCTGTGCTGATCCTTCCGGAGATCTGAGCAGAATCAGGCTGTCGTATCCTTGCAGGAATTGCAGATCATATCCAAAAGTACCGGGCTTGTAAATTTCCTTTTCCGAAGCTGTCTTATCCTGCCCCGTGTTTTTACATGCGGTTGTTAACATAATGGCGGTGATTGTAATGATTAGACGTTGAATAAATCTTTCTACTGTTTGCATATCATCAATCTTATTGGATTGAAAACTTAATCGTTTAAGCACATGTGTATAGGTCATATGGCATCCTTGCTTGTTCACGCTTATAAATTGTTACCACAACTCTCCCTTACCACCAGCCTGGCCTCCACAATAACGGTGTGGTGCTTCCTGCTTTTGTTGTGCAGTCGCTGAAGTACCAGCCGAACCGCCTCCCTCCCGATATCTGTCAGTGACTGGCTCACGTAAGTGACCGGCGAGTAAAAAAAATCGAATGCCTCACTCTCGTCAAAGGAAATTATCGCCAGTTCCCCGGGGACGCGAATACCCATCTTGCTGATTGCTTTCATTCCGGCCACAGCGAGGGAGTTAGTAGCAAAAAAAAGTGCATCTATTTGCAATGGCTGAAGAATAGCGGCAAGTTTAGTGGCAACATCTTTATCCATTTCCTGATAACTGGCTTCCACCAGCCATTCTTTCCTAAACCTGATATTTCTTTCTTTCAGTATCGCCTTATATCCACGTTTCCTTTCCTGCATATGCAACTGGGTCGTATCATAGGCCAGCATCCCAATTTTTTTGCGGCCGTTTTTGACCAGCTGTTTAACTGCATTTGCAGAAGCATTGTAATTATCAATATGGACACAATCCACGTCAAGACCGGGAAAGAAACGATCTATCAATACCACCGGTACGTTCTTATCCAGTATTTGCTGAATCTGGTCAACAGTATTCATTGCGGGTGCGATAATAAAAGCGTCCACCAGCCTCGTTGTAAAGACGTCAATCAGGTCTGATTGCTTGGCAGCATTTTCATCACTGCTTCCAAATATGACGACATAACCCTGTTTCTTTGCCTCATCTTCAATGATCCGTGCGATATTGGAAAAAAAAGGGTTTGAAATATCTGCCACGATCAACCCGATTGTTTTTGTTGTGCCCATCTTCAGGCTTTTGGCAATCAGATTCGGCTGATAGTTCAGTTCCGCAGCCGCAATCTTTATTTTTTTGACCATCTCCTCACTCACCCGCGCTTCCCTTTCTTTTCCGTTCATTACATATGAAACAAGTGCTGCCGAAACGCCGATATGATTGGCCACGTCTTTAAGGGATGTCTTTTTGTCCACTGTCTAGTTTTGTTTACTTGATTAACAGGTGAATACGAACCGGTGTATATTTGTTTTGTCCCCGCAGTCCGGCAATTTGTATTAGCATCATCTAATATATGTAATCCCAGTGTCCTGATCACTTAAATAATACGGAACTTAATTTACCTCCAGCTCATCTTTTGACGGCAATGGCGGAAAGGCATTGTGTGGTTCTGCCTGGTACCAGAATACGGTAGAGGCAATATCATCTTTCAGTGGCAGGTAACGGCCTCCCTCTCTCCAGCCGAGTGCCTGTATGGTAACTTTTAAATCTTTGTCGAAACGAATGGGGTCTGTGATATGCCAGCGGTAAAGGCCAAAGCGCTGTGCAACCTGGTAATGACCATCACCT
>NZ_JADWYR010000003.1:300000-413129 GCF_015831355.1 Panacibacter microcysteis | reverse complement strand
AGGTGATGGTCATTACCAGGTTGCACAGCGCTTTGGCCTTTACCGCTGGCATATCACAGACCCCATTCGTTTCGACAAAGATTTAAAAGTTACCATACAGGCACTCGGCTGGAGAGAGGGAGGTCGTTACCTGCCACTGAAAGATGATATTGCTTCCACCGTTTTCTGGTACCAGGCAGAACCACACAATGCCTTTCCGCCATTGCCGTCAAAAGATGAACTGGAGGTAAATTAATCTTCCCCCCCGTTATTATAACGAAATGAAAATAATGAGCCAGGCACCGGTACGGGTGGCATCGCCTGTTGCGTCGCACACTTGTACTGGTGAAGCATTATGGAGCAAACGCGAAGATTAAAGTGCTTTTGCTTTACACAACTATTATTTTGCAGTCATCAGTAACCACCAATAATTTCTGCTTAATTTTCTCTACATTCAAACAATACAAACACTGGTTGATAACAGTATTCCCAAGCAGCTTGTTATGCAAAAACCTTCTATAGTAGTAGTTGGCAGTTCCAATACAGATATGGTGATCAAATCGCCTTACCTGCCAAAGCCGGGTGAAACAATCCTTGGCGGTACATTCTTCATGAATGCAGGCGGCAAAGGCGCCAACCAGGCTGTGGCAGCGGCAAGACTGGGCGGTAATGTTTCCTTTATAGCCAAAGTAGGTAATGATGTTTTTGGGAAAGAAGCTGTGACAGGTTTTCAAAAAGAAGGCATAGATACAGCTTATGTTTTTACAGATGCAACACAGCCTTCCGGTGTTGCATTGATCAATGTAGATGATAACGGTGAAAATTGCATAGTGGTTGCATCAGGCGCAAATGCCGCACTTTCAACAACAGATATCGATAATGCAAGAGATAAAATCATCAATGCATCAATTGTACTGGTACAGTTGGAAACGCCGCTAACTACAGTGGCTCATGTCGCCGCCCTGGCAAATGATTACGGGGTAACCATCATA
This sequence comes from Panacibacter microcysteis, assembly GCF_015831355.1. Classification (NCBI taxonomy): domain Bacteria; kingdom Pseudomonadati; phylum Bacteroidota; class Chitinophagia; order Chitinophagales; family Chitinophagaceae; genus Panacibacter; species Panacibacter microcysteis. Next base: position 412,158 of record NZ_JADWYR010000003.1, on the reverse strand, counting down.
CTTAACCCTGCGCCTGCCACAAAGCTGGATGATGCATTACTGGCACATATTGCTGTAATAACACCTAACCAGCACGAGGCCGCCATGCTTACAGGTATTGAAGTAAATGACACTGCATCTGCAAAACATGCGGCGAAGATCCTGCATGGCAAGGGGGTTAAAACTGTAATCATTACATTGGGTGCAGATGGCGCATTACTGTATCACAACGATTTTTTTACCGGGGTTGCCTCACCTGTTGTAAAAGCCGCTGATACCACTGCCGCCGGTGACGTTTTCAACGGTGCGCTGGCAGTAGCGCTTGCAGAAGGTAAAAGTGTGCAACATGCCGTGGCGTATGCATGTAGTGCGGCTGCCATATCTGTTACACGTTTGGGTGCACAGGCTTCTGCACCTTACCGGAACGAGGTAGCAAATCCTGCTGAATAACGTGCAGAACGTACAAGTGAGTGACACAACAAAAGCCGATAGTAGTAATAGTGCCGGCTTCCAAAAATATAACTGATATGAAAAAAATAACTTTTGCCTGTATAAGCCTGTTTGCCATATTTACTTCGTACGGTCAATCCAAAAGCGTTACGTTATCGAAAGATGTATTGCATGATAAAATAAAAGGTGGATGGGCCGGTCAAACCATAGGCGTTACATTCGGCGGGCCATATGAATTCCGATACAATGGTACATTTATAGGCGATTACCAGCGGTTGATGTGGAAAGATGGTTTACTGAAAGACAATATGCTGAATAATGCAGGCCTGTATGACGACCTGTATATGGATCTTACATTTGTGGATGTGTTTGAAAAGTACGGCCTTGATGCACCCGTTGATTCTTTTGCCAATGCATTTGCGCATGCCGGCTATACATTGTGGCATGCCAACCAGGCCGGGCGTTACAACATTCTGCATGGCATAAAGGCCCCGCAAAGTGGCGCATGGCAAAATAACCCGCATGCAGATTGTATAGACTACCAGATTGAAGCTGACTTTGCCGGCCTGATGAGCCCCGGCATGCCGAATACCGCATCTGAAATCAGCGATAAGATAGGTCACATTATGAACTACGGAGATGGTTGGTATGGTGGTGTTTACATAGGTGCCATGTATGCACTGGCGTTTACTTCTGGTGATATTCCGTACATCGTGAAAGAAGGCTTGAAAGCAATTCCTGCAGAAAGCCAGTTTTATAAATGCATCAGCGATGTAATAACCTGGCATGCCAAATACCCCGGCGACTGGAAACAAACATGGCTGGAAGTACAAAAAAAATATGCAGATGATATTGGCTGCCCGGAAGGCGTTTTTGTACCGTTTAACATTGATGCAAAAGTAAATGCGGCTTATGTGGTGATGGGGCTTTTGTATGGCAAAGGAGATTATACGAAAACGCTGGAAATAACCACGCGCTGCGGCCAGGATGCAGACTGCAACCCATCTTCAGCAGGCGGTATATTGGGAACGGTCATCGGCTACAATAAAATTCCCGCTTATTGGAAACAGGGTTTGAAAGAAGCAGAATCAATAGATTTTAAATACACTACCATCAGCCTTAATGATGTGTATGAGATAGGTTTTAAGCATGCGTTGGAAAACATTCAACGCAATGGCGGAAGTATAAACAGCGACAACATTACCATACTGCTGCAACAGCCTAAAGCAGTGCAGTTTGAAAAAAGCTTCGACGGTATTTATCCTGCAGAAAAATTTGCAGTAAAACTAAGCGGTGATAAAAAATCTGTCAGCTTCGACTTCGAAGGAACCGGCTTTGTATTAAGAGGTGAAACTGCTGAATGGGCAAGTAACACGGCGTACGTTTTTGACACTGAGTTGTACATAGATGGCAAGCTCAGCGAATCTCCCCAACTGCCTGCGAGCTATACTACCCGCCGCTACGAGTTATGCTGGAAATACGATCTGCCAAAAGGCAGGCACCATGTGGAGATGAAAATCAAGAACCCATCTGCACAATATAATTTCCGCGTGTATGAAGCCATCATTTACGCTGACAAACCGGTTGATGGATTGTTGGCCAACATACACGCAGCACAACAATAATTATCGCTTATGAAAAAAATCACAACCAGCCTTATTACCATTTTGTTACTGGTGTATGCACATGCCCAGCAACAGCCGGCCAGACTTATTGTACGCGGAGACGATATGGGTTACGCTCACAGTGGCAATGAAGCGCTGATCAAATGCTATACACAGGGCATCGAAAAATCTATCGAAGTAATTGTGCCTTCCCCGTGGTTCCCCGAGGCTGTTAAAATGCTGGCAGATAATCCTGCGGTTGATGTAGGTATTCACCTTGCGCTTACCAGCGAGTGGGACAATGTAAAATGGCGGCCACTTACAGATTGTGCCAGCCTGAAAGACAAAGACGGGTACTTCTACCCTATGGTTTTCCCAAACAAGAATTACCCACAACAATCTATACGTGAACAAAACTGGAAGATTGCAGATGTAGAAAAGGAATTTCGTGCGCAGATAGAACTGGCGCTCAAAAAGATTCCACGTATCAGTCACATATCTGCACACATGGGCTGCACAGATATTAGCAAAGAGGTAAGCGAACTAACAGTAAAGCTTGCAAAAGAATACAGCATCAATATTAACCTGGGCGATTATAACGTGGAATACATCGGCTTTGACGGACCACATACAACCGCCGCAGAAAAGATTGACAGCTTTATAAAAATGCTGGATAAAATGAAACCGGGCAATACCTATCTTTTTGTAGAACACCCGGGGGCAGACAACGAAGAGTTGAGGGCCATACATCACATAGGCTATGAACACGTAGCTGCTGACAGGCAGGGCGTAACAGACTTATTTACCAGTGAAAAAGTAATAGCCGCATTAAAAGCGAAAAATATAGTGCTGATCAGTTATAAGGATCTGCTGCAGCAATAATGTTTAACCAAAGTCAATTTCAGTATTATCACCAATGTTCAGGCTGCGGCTAAGGCCTTTAACACTTGCATCACTGCCAATAAGAGAGTTGTCTAATACCACTTCATAGAGGTTGGTGTAAGAGCCAATGATGCTGTCTCTTAAAATAGAATATTGCACTGTAGTATTGGCACCTATGGCTACATGCGGGCCTATGATCGCGTTCTTCAGCACACACCCTGGCCCAATGCTTACGGGTGGAACAATAATGGAGTTTTCTGACTGTACAGATTCGTTGATTTTGCCGCCAAATTTTTTGAGTAAGGTGGCGTTGCTTTCCAGCAAAGTTTCCTTTTTACCGCAATCGAACCAATTCTTTACCTTGAAAGGTTTAAACCTCGCCCCACGCTTTATCATACAATCCAGCGCATCGGTAAGGTTATATTCTCCGTAAGATTTAATATCTGCAGTAAACAGGTGGTGCAGGCATTCAAACAAAAAGTGTGTCTCTTTTATTTTATACAAACCAACCAAAGCCATATTGCTTTTAGGTATCGATGGCTTTTCAACAACGTGAGATATAAACCCTTCGTCGTCAATTTCGGCCACGCCAAACGTCCTTGGGTCATCTACTTTTTTTACACCAAGCATACTGTATTCGCTTTCCAGTATTTCTTTTACGTCATAATCACATATCGTATCGCCCAGCGAAACAAATACTTCATCCTGCCCCACAATATTACGTGCCAGTTCTATAGCATGCCCCGTACCCTGGCGCTCGTTCTGGTACACAAAATGACACTGCAAATGGGGGTAAGTCTGTTTAACGTAGTCCTGTATTTTCTCGCCCAAATAACCAACAATAAAAATAAACTCGTTTATGCCTGCATTATGTAGCTGATCAACAATAAAGCTAAGTATCGTTTTACCTGCAATTGGTATTAATGCCTTTGGTTGTGTATATGTATGCGGCCGAAGTTTTGCACCTGCGCCGGCAACCGGTATGATAGCTTTCATTCTGGGGTCTGTTTTTATGCCACTCTCACAAATTCCAACTTAGTTCAAGGGCGTGAAATTAGGGAAATCTGCTGTAACTGTGGCAAATGTTAATTGTACACTTCTAACAAAAATTGCACACCTTAAAGCCGGAACTTTACATGATACAAAAAACACTTTCTCCAAACATACCATGCAAAGGTTTCACCTGTATAGACTGGTTGATACAGGATTGTTTCCATAGTAGTTTTAGTTGCACTGAATGATTTAACGGTTGTTGTTTCAGCGGCAGCATTTCATGGCGTGAAAACTGGATGTATTTATTGTACCAAATGTAGTTTTTCATGGCATCGCCTTTTGTGTCACTCACTTGTACGTTCGGTTGTTATGGCGACTGTGGCGTTCCGGTTTTTGCATGCAGCATTTCCACCCACCAAAGCATTTTCACCTATAGCAGGCCAATTCACTAAACAGCTTATATAATAACATTACAATGCCCAATAAAAAAAGCGTTCATTGCTGAACGCTTTTTTTAATAAGCTTATGGTAATTATTACCAGCGGCTGTTAGAGTTTGAGAAAGACCTTTTCGGCCTGTCTTCTCTTGGTTTTGCTTCGTTAACCCTTATCGCACGACCGTCTACAGTTGCACCATCAAGTTCTTTGATAGCTTTCTGAGCCGCTTCGTTGCTGGGCATTTCCACGAAACCAAAGCCACGGCTACGGTTTGTAAATTTGTCCATAATAACTTTTGCTGAAGATACTTCGCCGTATTCTTCAAAAAATCCTCTTAAGTCATCGTCCTGTACGGCGAAGCTTAAGTTTGAAACATAAATGTTCATGCTTAACTGATAAAATTTAAATAAATACTTGAGAAAAAAGCAGACGTAAAGAAGACTAATAACTGACAAAAAAACTTAGCAGAAAAGACGTTCACTTACCAAATGCTGTAAAACTCAAATTGACAGGGCAAAGGTATGGAATATAAATTAATCTGCAGGCAATTATTTTAAGCATTACATTTTCTTTTGCACTTTAAATCACTCTATAAAAGCGATTGAAATATCAACGATTCTTTACGAAAATGAATTGGCAGACATTACCACATCTCTGCTTATCCCAAGATTACCGCTTACTGCTATCAGATCAATAGAACTCTTCTCCAGTTCTATACCTGCAACTTTTAATTTTAAAACGTTGGGCAGATACAGCGCAGCAATCATAAAGACTATACTGCCAAAAGTAAACAGCGAATACGCTGTAAAATCTATGATTGCCTTCTGGCTGAAGAAGTAAGATTTGAAAAACAATACCTGGATAGTTACAAACACAAACAAAGAAAGGAAAAAGATAAGTCCCGGTCCAAACTTCTCAGTCGTTCGCTTTGAAGAAAGCAGGCTCAACCGTTGTTTTATTTTATCGCAGGCAATCTTTGCTTTGTAACGGTCTTTATCCAGCTTATACGATTCTTTAAAATCACTCAAAGCCTTTATAAGCAGTGTTGCGGAACTGTCTTTCCTGCTTTCATAAATCTGCACAGTAACAAAACCACGCGAATAAAGCAATGCAGATTTTTCTTTATTGTGCAGCACTTTAGAACCTTCGCCTGTGCGTGATAAGTCCAGCGCTTTATTGAAATGCCTGAGTGCGGCATCGTACAAATCCGGGTCGTCTTTTTCTGCAGACCTTATACAGCATTCACCCAAACCAATCAGTGATTCTACATGGCATTCTGCTTTTTGCAGAATTTTACTGTACTCTTTGTACGCAAGCTCAAACAATTGCTGGTTTAAGTACGTTTCGGCCAGGTTGCTCCATATCGTAATATCATCTTCATTGTAAGCCAGGGACTGTTTAAAATAAACAGCGGCTTTCTTGTAGTCTTCCATACGGCTATGATATATCCCAATCAATGCTTTTACCAAAGCAGAATCAGGGCTACGTTCTTCGAGCAATTCCAATACTTCTGAAAACTTCTTTTTAAGAGGGGTATGTATGTCGTCCCTGTTATACAACAATATGGTAGCAAAATGAAAGTCGTTTGATTCCAGCAACAGCTGCACCATATCTGTAAGCAGACTTACATCGGTAATTTCAGCAGCAATAAGTTTGTTTTGAATAATGTTCCTGGCCTCCACCAGGTATTCACGGGATTGCCATAGCATTTGCGCCCTTTCGGCATTATCTTCGTCAGACACCTGTTTGTAAAGTGTTGCAAGCGCGTACAAAATCTTATGGTTTTTAGAGTCTGCCGCTAACCCGATCTTAAGTATAGACCTTGCTTCTTCTTTGGAACCAAATATTTCATTCAAAATCCAGCCGTAATAAAAATAAAAATTGTCATCATTGTCAATGCCGCGCTTTTCGGTCATCCAGCGTTTGTATAGCCTTACCGTATCGTTCCATTTTTCTTTGCCTTTTTTATAAGATCCCAGCGTCCAGTAAATGTTGGCAATGTTATGCTGGGCAAAAGCATCAGACGGGTCTTTTTCCAATACCCGCTCATAGCTTGCAATGGCGCTGTTGTATTGCTTTCGCTCTTCATGAATCAGTGCTTTACGGAAATAAGCCCATGTAGAATCAGGATTATATTGTAAAGCCTTGTTAAGGTATGCAAGAGATTCATCGTACTTCTTTTCCTTGTGCATAATAAACGCAAGATTCTCATAAGCGCCGGCATAACCAGGATTAATGTTGATACATTCATTGAACTTTTGCTTAGCTTCTTCAAGTTCTCCTAAAGGTATCAGGCTCGATCCCCAGTCGCTTAAAGCATCCACATAATCGCTTTCGTGTTGAGATTTGGCAGCACCATTGGCTACAACTTTTTTATACACTTCTCCTGCCTTGCGGAAGCTGGCGATAGACTCCGTATATTTTTTTTGCGCCTGCAATGAGAGACCAAGATTTCTATAATCTACGTACGAATCAGGGTTAAATTCTGTGGCCTTTATGTATTTTTCTTCCGCTGCTTTATAATCCTTTTTTGTTATAAAAAGGCTGTTTCCCCATGCATTATAAAAACGGGAGATATTTTGCGGAGCCACATTATTTGACGTGATTTCTTTTTCACCATTTTCCCAGTCGCCTGCTTTACCTGACTCGACAGCAATGTATTCCCAGGCATAATCATTTTTTTCATGCTGCTGGCCTGCAATGTCGATCGACTGCCTGAATGCAGCTATGGCCTCGGCTGATTTATTTTGCATCTGCAATGCCAGGCCCAGGTTTTTATAATCAATAAATGAATCAGGATTGTAACTGATAGCCTTCCGGTATTTGTGTTCCGCAGCTGCATAATCAGCGCCGGCGTTGTGCAGGTGATTGCCCCATGCATTGTAAAACCGGGATATATGCAGGTTGGCGACGTTGTGACCGAGTATAAGCTCCTCGGCTTTTTTCCATTCGCCGCGGGCACCCATCTCGACACACAGATGCTCCCACGCTGCATCATTTTTTTGATGTAGCCTGTCTGCAATTTCAATGGATTTACGAAATGCTTCTACAGCATCACCAGGTTTACCTAGTTTTTGTAATGCCAGCCCCAGGTTTGAATAGCTGATAAAGGCATCCGGATGATGCTGTATGGCTTGCCTGTAGCGCCGTTCTGCCGCTTCGTAATCCTTGTCTATATTATACAGTTCATTACCCCAGCTGTTGTAAAAATGGTACAATTCTTCACCTGTAGCGGTGCTGGCCAGCAGATCCTGCTCCTGTGCGGTATAAGATTTTACCGGATCGTTATTGGTGTGGTTTTCTTCTTGTAACATAAGGGATGGAAAGCAGTTGTAACGAAATATAAAAAATGTTTCACGCTTTTCAAACTTTTAAATTGCACCATGTATGGTGAAAACGCTTTTTCGATGCTCTTTTTGACCTGCGAACCAGGAAGAAGAGCGTGTTTATTACGCCGCTGCACCCGGATGTGATGCCCATGGCTATACTGTACAAGGGTGCGACGCAACAAGCGATGCCACAGGGTTCCATTGCCGGATCCATGATTCTTTTAACGGGTGATATCCGGTGAGACGACCGTGTAAAACAGGCGGCTAAAAATGTTTTCCCCAAAAGGTGTTAAGTTTAGTTTAAAACATTGATTTCTGGGAGATTTTACTACCTTTGCCGCCCGAAAACTAAAATATTCATTTTTTATGGCTGATCTCAGATTACAACGCAACTTTGGTATCGCCGCTCACATTGATGCCGGCAAAACCACTACCACCGAGCGTATCCTGCGCTACACCGGTATGATTCACAGAATTGGTGAGGTGCATGAAGGTGCTGCAACTACCGACTGGATGGAGCAGGAAAAAGAAAGAGGTATCACCATTACCTCAGCAGCCGTAAGCTGCCAGTGGGCTTTCCCTACCGATAAGGGAACGCAAACTCCGGACACCAAGAAATACTACTTTAATATTATTGATACTCCCGGCCACGTTGACTTTACCGTTGAGGTAGAGCGTTCTATGCGTGTACTGGATGGCCTTATTGCATTGTTCTCAGCAGTTGACGGCGTAGAACCTCAGTCTGAAACAGTTTGGCGCCAGGCTAACCGTTACAGCGTACCACGTATTGGCTTTGTAAACAAAATGGACCGCAGCGGTGCTGACTTCCTGATGGTAGTTGCACAGGTTAAAGAAATGCTGGGTGCGAAAGCAGTTCCATTGCAGTTACCTATTGGTGCAGAAGACAACTTTAAAGGTGTTGTTGACCTTATTACCATGAAAGGTATTATATGGGATGATGCTACAGAGGGTATGACTTACAAAGAAATTCCTATTCCGGCAGATATGCAGGCTGAAGCTGAAGAGTGGAGGCAAAACCTGATAGAAGCAGTAGCTGAATATGATGATAAATTATTAGAGAAATTCTTTGATGACCCAACATCTATTTCTGAGAATGAAGTGCATGAGGCGATACGCAAAGCGTGTATCGACCTTAGCATTGTACCAATGATGTGCGGTTCATCTTTCAAGAATAAAGGTGTACAAACTGCACTGGATGCTGTTTGCCGCTACCTGCCTTCTCCTGTTGATATTGAAGCCATTAAAGGTACAGATCCTTCTACAGGTGAAGAACTGGTACGCAAGCCAGATCCCAAAGAACCATTCGCAGCGTTGGCGTTTAAAATTATGACCGATCCTTTCGTTGGTCGTTTGGCGTTCTTTCGTTGTTATAGCGGTCACCTTGATGCCGGTTCTTATGTATTGAACGTAAGAAGTGGCAAGAAAGAGCGTATCAGCCGTATCATGAAAATGTTTGCCAACAAGCAAAACCCGATCGATTTCATCGAAGCTGGTGATATTGCAGCAGCAGTAGGTTTTAAAGAAATCAAAACCGGTGATACATTGTGTGATGAAAACCATCCTATCACGCTGGAAAACATGTTTATTCCTGAGCCGGTAATTGCTATCGCCGTTGAGCCTAAAACACAGGCAGACGTTGACAGAATGGGTATGGCCATTGCAAAGCTGGTAGAAGAAGATCCTACACTGCGTGTAAATACAGATGAAGATACCGGTCAAACAATTTTACGTGGTATGGGTGAGCTTCACCTGGAGATCATCGTAGACCGTATGAGACGTGAGTTTAAAGTAGAAGTGAACCAAGGTGCGCCACAGGTTGCTTATAAAGAAGCATTTGCCAATACCATAACGCACCGTGAGATCCTGAAAAAACAATCTGGTGGTCGCGGTAAATTCGCCGACATACAGTTTGAAATAGGACCTGCTGATGCTGAGTGGCTGAAAGAAAATGAAGGCAAGCACTTCCAATTTATAAACGACATCTTTGGTGGTTCTATACCTAAAGAGTTCATTCCTGCGATCATGAAAGGTTTTGAAACTTCTATGAGTACAGGTGTGCTTGCAGGTTACCCTGTAAGAGATATGAAGATCCGCATATTTGATGGTAGCTACCATGATGTGGATTCTGACTCTATGTCTTTTGAACTTTGTGCAAAATCTGGTTTCCGTGAAGCTGGCCGTAAAGCAAAACCAACTTTGCTTGAACCGATCATGAAAGTAGAAGTTATCACTCCAGACCAATACATGGGTGATGTAACAGGTGACCTTAACCGTCGTCGTGGTATGCTGGAAGGCATGGATAGCCGTGGTAATGCACAGGTTATTAAAGCCAAAGTTCCATTGAGTGAAATGTTTGGTTATGTAACACAGTTACGTTCGCTTTCTTCAGGCCGTGCAACTTCTACCATGGAGTTTAGCCACTATTCACCTGCACCAAACAACATTGCAGAAGAAGTGATGGCAAAGAACAAAGGCAAAGTGAAGATTGAAGACTAGCGTGTAGTAATAAGTTTTAAGTAATAAGTGATAGGAAGCCCCGTTCAGTAATGAGCGGGGTTTTTGTTTAATGGTCTGACGGAGACCGTCAGACCATTTTTTATTCTTAGTTTTTGGATACCAGCAGTAGTATTTCATGGCATCGCCGGTTGTGTCACTCACTTGTACGTTCGGTTTTCATGGCGACTGCAGCGATGCGGATCGAAGGTGTTACATCTGCAATCTTCCAGCGGCACAAACAAATAAAACCAAACTGTAAATGTGTTGAATAAAGTTATTCAGCACAAGAGTGCGATGCAACGAAAGCTTCATAGTAGTAATACAGCCTGGCTCATAAAATCTATCAAACGATTGCATAAAGATTTGCCTGTGAAAAAGAGTAGCTTACAGCAATCAATACATGCTTATGAAAAGATGTTTATTGTTTTGCTTACTTGCCTCTATGACGCACATAACCGTGGCGCAACAACCTTCAGTGATTAGAGAATACAATAAGCCATTTATCACATATCCTTTCTCAGATCCCAATCCTATACCGCTGCTGTCTCCGGTTTATCCATATTTCAGGTTTGATGGTTTTACAGACACGCCTGTACAAAAACAATGGAAAGTAATTGAACTGGAAAATGATTATATCAAGCTGATGATTCTGCCGGAAATAGGCGGTAAAATCTGGAGCGCAACCGAAAAGAAAACGGGCAAAGAATTTTTATATAACAATCATGTTATTAAATTCAGGGATGTTGCCATGCGCGGGCCATGGACAAGCGGCGGACTGGAAGCCAACTTTGGTATAATTGGCCACACGCCCAACTGCGCAACGCCTGTAGACTACATTACAAAAACCAACAGCGATGGCAGTGTAAGCTGCATTATTGGCGTGCTTGATCTGTTGACACGCAGCAACTGGCGCATGGAAGTAAATTTACCCAAAGACAAGGCATATTTTACCACGAATGTAAACTGGTACAATTCCACACCAACAGAACAACCTTATTACCACTGGATGAATGCCGGCCTGAAAGCAGCAGGCAATCTGGAATTTGTTTACCCCGGCACAAAGTATATTGGCCATGAAGGCGAATACGCCAATTGGCCCATTAATAAAACAAACGGAAAAAAGATTTCCTGGTACGAAGAGAACAACTTCGGCGGCTACAAATCTTACCATGTGTTTGGCAAATACACAAACTTCTTTGGTGCTTACTGGCACAACGATGATTATGGAATGGCCCGGGTAGGTAATCATGATGATAAAGCCGGCAAGAAAATATGGATCTGGGGCTTGTCGCGCCAGGGTATGATTTGGGATAAACTACTTACTGACACAGACGGACAATATGTGGAAGTACAGTCTGGCAGGTTGTTCAATCAGAACTCGGCCGGCAGCACATTTACACCATTTAAACATTTAAGCTTTGCACCTTATGCAACGGATACATGGACCGAGTACTGGTACCCGGTAATGAAAATAAACGGCTTTGTAGAGGCTAATGAATATGGGGCGTTGAATGTTACTTATGAAGATGGTTGGTTGAAGGTTTACTTCTCCCCTGTTGCCATGATTGATGATGTTATAAACATAAAACAGGCGGGCAATGTTATATATTCAAAACAAATTAAACTACAACCTTTACAGGTATTTGCAGATTCAATTAAACTAACTGCCGATGCAGATAAATTAATAGCAACACTGGGGAAAACAAAAATGGTGCACGAAAGTGATCCTGTTGCAAATAACTTAAGCAGGCCTGTAGAAACGCCAAAAGACTTTGACTGGAACTCAACGTATGGTTTATGCTTACAGGGTAAAGAATACATAGATCAAAAATATTACGCAGATGCAGAGGAAAAGTTATTGGCGAGTCTTGAAAAAGACCACAACTATTTTCCATCTCTGGTAAACATGACAGCGTTGATGTATCGTAGTATGCGTTATAAAGAAGCGCTTGAATATGCACGTAAGGCATTAAGTATCGATACACATGCCGGTGACGCAAACTACTATTATGGACTTGCAAATGCAGCATTAGGCCACACAGCAGATGCCAAAGATGGTTTTGACATAGCCACCCTTTCAAGTGAATACAGAAGCGCTGCTTACACTGCACTCAGCAGGCTTCATCTAAAAGAGCAAAACGTTGAGAAAAGTCTCTGGTATGCCACCAGAGCTATTGACTATAACCGCTACAATATGGATGCCTTACAACTACAGGCGCTGGCATACAGAAAGGAGGGTAACCGTGAAAAAGCCATGCAACAACTCAATACGATCCTTATCCTCGATCCATTGAATCATTTTGCAGGTTTTGAAAAATACCTCTGGTTTGGCAATGAAAACGACAGACAACAATTTTTACAATCTGTGAAAAATGAACTACCACACGAAACCTATGCAGAGCTAGGTATATGGTATTACAATGCAGGCTTTACAGAAGACGCCGGCAAAGTGTTTTCATTAAGTACTGCAAACGCCGAAAGCAGTTACTGGCTCGCATTCTTAAGCAATTCAAAGGTTGACTGCAGCACGATCAATGCAAATCTTGCATTTCCCTTCAGATCGGAAACCGGTGCAGTGCTGGAGCAGTTATTAAAGCAACAGCAGGACTGGATATTAAAATACCACCTTGCACTTATTTACAAAGACAGAAACAGGGTGGCCGAATGTAAAAAACTGTTACAGGAGTGCGGCAATGAAAGCACCTTTGCTCCGTTGTATGCAACACGTGCCGCGATATTTAAAGACGATACGGTGCAAAGCCTGCAAGACCTGCAAAAAGCATTATCGCTGGATAAACACTGGCGCTATTATAAACTGGTCGGAGAATATTACATAACACACAATAAACCGGCAGAAGCATTGAGCCTGGTTGAACCGTACTACAAATCACACCCTGGTAATTATATCATCGGTATGCTTTACGCCAAAACATTACTACTGAATAAAAAGTATAAAGAAGTTGATGTATTGTTGAGCAAACTAAATATCATTCCCTTTGAAGGCGCTACAGACGGACGGGAACTGTACAGGGAAGCAAAACTGATGCAGGCAATAGCGGCTATGAATCAACACGCATACACAAAGGCACTGACTTTTATCAATGATGCAAGAAAATGGCCTGAGAATCTCGGTGTGGGTAAACCTTACGATGATGATATAGACACCCGGCTGGAAGACTGGATGCAGTACATATGTTATACTAAAAACCATGCAAAAGACACAGCTGCATTATTGCAAAAAATAATTGCATTTATGCCGCTTGTAGACAATACTGTCCGCAACTTTTTACCCGCCAATGCCCTGGTTACTGCATGGGCTTATGAAAAAAAAGGCGACCATACAAAAGCGGTACAATGGCTGAATGAGCAGGTAAAAAAATATCCCGGTAATAAAAGCCTTGCCTGGGCTGCACAAACTTTTGAAGGCCAAACAACGAACGATGCTGATTTGCCAGCAAAGGATGCCAACATAAGAATACTGCAACAGCTTATGTTGCCGAAAGATTAACCAAAATGCGCCTGCATCGTTTTTGCATAATCTGCAATGGCAATCTCCGGAGCATCAATTTCAGGATGCCAGAGTTTCTCCCATTCAAAGCTGTAGTAACCTTTATAATCGTCTTTGTGCAACAGGTCTATTGCTTCAAAAATGGGCACTACACCTTTTCCCATGAGTGTGTACGAAATCTTATCATTATCAAGTGTATTGTCTTTAATATGCGTGTGCTTTATATAGGGTTTTAGTTTAGGATATACTTCTGCAGGCGGTTCTTTGGTAATATTCCACATATTCGCTACATCCCAGATAAGTGCTGCATGTGCACCTGATGCATTTTTCATTATGCTTAGAATATCTGCAACCCACACCATATCTCCATGTGTTTCCATAAGTACCGTAACGTTGCTGCCTTTGGCGTAAGTAGCAAGTGTTGCCAAGCCATCTGTAATAAGTTCTATGGTCTCCTGCTTCTCCTGCTCTTTTGGAAAGTTATTCGGAAATACACGTATGTAAGGGCAATCTATTGCATGCGCAAGATCTATAAACCGTTTGCCCTCGTCTATATTTTTCTGCCTGTCTGCTGCCGCTTTAAAATGCAGTGTGGCAGATGAGCCAAGGTTTACAAACCGCAGGTTTTTATCCTGCATTATTGTCTTTGTTGCAGCAATATTGGCCTTGCTGAAAACAGGGCTTTTGGTAAGATCCATCTCCCTGAGTATGCCTCTTACTTCAAGGCCGTTGAAACTGTTGCTCTGGGCAAAGTTGGTAATTTGTTCAAACCCCCAGTCGGGACAGCCGAGTGTAGAAAAAGAAAGTAAGATGTCTTTTGCTGTAAAACCCATAAGAGAACCTGCAAATGCGGCGCCCAACAAACCTGTTGTTTGCTGTATAAATTTTCTACGGTTGTATTGTTGCATGATGTTTGTGTTTGAGGTGCAGGATAAAGTATGGTGCAAAGGTGCCAACCTGCTTCGTAAAGCTGCATAAAGCTTCTGCAGTACAAGTGAGTGACACAACAACAGCCCCATACTTATTCAACAGCCGGTTAACAAAAAAAAATTCCGGTACCAAATCTTATACACATTAAAACTATTGATTCTTTATCTTGTAACCGAATAAAATTGATGGCTATGGCAGATTTGTTTAACCGGGTAGAATGGATGTATGGCAGTAACATTTACGAGGTTAATATCAGGCAATATACACCTGAAGGCACATTCACGGCATTTGAAAAACATATACCACGCTTACAGGATATGGGCGTAAAGATTTTATGGCTGATGCCTGTTACGCCCATCAGTAAAGAAAAAAGACAAGGCACGCTTGGCAGTTATTATGCATGCAGCAGTTACACAACCATCAATCCTGAATTTGGTACACTTGATGATTTTAAACATCTTGTACACGCTGCACACAATGCAGGTATGAAGCTGATCATAGACTGGGTGGCCAACCATACAGGCTGGGATCATCACTGGTCTAAAGAACACCCTGACTGGTATTTAAAAGATGAACTTGGCAGATTTTACGACCCTAATGGATGGGAAGATGTGATAGACCTTGATTACCGGAATAACGACATGCGTAAAGCGTTAAAAGATGCCATGCTTTACTGGATAAAAGAATGCGACATTGATGGCTTTCGATGCGATATGGCACACCTCGTACCGCTTGATTTCTGGGTTGATGCACGGCTTGCATGCGATGCTGTAAAACCATTGTTCTGGCTTGCGGAATGTGATGTAATGGAATACCATAAAGTATTTGATGTGTCTTATGCCTGGGAATGGATGCGCATTACCGAAGAAATGGTAAAAAGAAGTTTATCGCTGCAAACAAAACGCGATGTGTTGCTGAAATACTCCCAATACCCCAAAGGCGCCAATAAATTGTTTTTTACTTCTAACCATGATGAAAATAGCTGGAATGGCACAGAGTATGAAAAATATGGTGCTGCTGCAAAAGCCATGGCTGTTTTTACTGTAACGTGGCCCGGCATGCCGTTGCTGTACAGCGGCCAGGAATTACCCAACCACAAGCGGTTAAAATTCTTTGAGAAAGACTGCATAGAATGGCAACCCAATATACTGCTGCACGACTTTTACAAAAAACTCTTTCACCTGCTGTATGTTAACCCCGCATTGCACAACCATGCACAGCTATACACATTGCAAACCGGTGCCGATGATAAAGTGCTTGCTTACCTGCTTGTAAGCAATGCATCTAAAGTGCTTGTGATACTTAATTTATCGGCCAATGACAAAGTAATATGCGCAGTACAGCATGAATTATTGCATGCGGATTATATCAATCTCTTTTCTGGTTTGCAGCACACACTCAACAACGCAGAGCGGTTCGAACTGCAGGCATGGGAATATGTGGTATACGCTACCGATATGTAAGAAATGATGATGGGCCAGGCTGCAGCATAAGCATTCACCTCCTGTTGCGTCGCACTCTTGTACTGTATATCGCTATGCAGCAACGATGCGGCTGTATTAACAACCAGCGGTACATACATTTTCAGAAAATCATAGAGACTTTACACTTACATCAACTTACATGAGTAACGATATAGCAAAACAAAAGGCCGGCGAATACGCTGCTACCCTGGTGGAAGACGGAATGACCATTGGTATCGGCACTGGGTCCACCGTTTATTATTTTATACATACCCTGGCCAATAAAACAAAGGAAGGTTTGCACATAACAGGCGTGCCAACTTCTGCGCAAACTGCGCAACTGGCACGTTCATTAAACATTCCGCTTGTAGACCTGAATGATGTGGCGCAACTGGATCTGACAATAGACGGCGCAGATGAAATTGACCCTTCGCTAAATCTTATCAAAGGCGGTGGAGGTGCATTGTTGCAGGAAAAAATTGTTGCAGCAGCTTCCGTACAAAACATCATCATTGCAGATGAAAGCAAGCTTGTACAAAACCTGGGTAAATTTCCGCTACCTGTTGAAGTGATAACATTTGCCTGGCGGCAAACCCAAAAACATATTGCACAACTTGGTTGCAGTAATATTGTTTTGCGCCAAAAACAGGACGGTATTTTTATATCCGATCATGGGCATTACATTCTTGATTGCCACTTTGAACAAATTGACAACCCCGCATTGTTGCAACAGCAATTGAATAATATTCCCGGTGTAGTGGAAAATGGTTTGTTTATCAACATGGCTGCCAAAGCCATAGTTGCTTATAGTGATGGCAGTGTGAAGGAGTTTGTAAAACCGTAGTAGCGCGACTCGGGTGTGACCGGGACGGTCAGACCGAAGCCCCCACCACTTCCTCGGCCAGCCCGAAACTCAGTGTCATACCATTACCGCCAAGGCCGTTTACAATGGTCACACCGTTTTCAGGTGAAAAAACAAAATCAATTGCTCCATTGGTACGTTTGGGATAAATGCCATGCCAGCTCTGTATCATCGTCCAGTCTTTAAACACCGCAAACTGTTTCATATAATCAATGATCAGGTTATTGATAAAGGCTTTATCAAAAGGGTCAAACACCAAACCATACTCGTGGCTGTCACCTATCGTAAGTTCACCTTCGGCGTTTTGAGAAACCATTACGTGAACACCCCATTTTATATAATCGGGAAGATTAGCTTCATAGAAAGCCTTTAACGCAGGTAACGATGGTGCGGACTGAAAACCTTTGTAGTGTATGAGTGATAATCCACCGCATAAAGACGGGCCAATGCGCCAGCCGTCCGGCTGCATGGTCAGCCGCATCATTTGTAGTTTGCTTTTGGTAAAATAATTGGCAGCAAATACATCAGGGTATAATGTTTCCAGGTCAGGCCCGCTGCATACGTAAATAATATCTGCTTTCCATTGCTTTTTGCCTGCGTACACTGCAGGATATTCTATACGGTTAACAGCCGTATTAAAATGGAAAGTGATGCGATATTTTTCGGAGAGGTATGCCGGCAGTTTCTCGATAGCAACCCTTGATTCGACAATCATTTCATCTGCACTCCACAACGCGCCTTTTAAATTAACCGGGTTTACTGCATCACTTTTTTTGAGTGTTGCGGGCACATCGATCGCAGTAACCGGTCTTGCATTGTTCTCTACGGCTGCAAACTGTTGCAAAACATCCCATTCAAGATCATTATAGGCAAGGTGCAGGCTGCCAACTTCATTATGCCATAAACCAGCACCTTTACAAACTGCTTTCCATATTGACCTGGATCTTAATGCCCGCTCGTACAAAGCACCAGTAGGCTGGCCGATGGGCCAAACCATTCCAAAGTTTCTTACAGATGCGCCAACTGCTTTTTCATTACGCTCAAATACGTCTACTGTATATCCTTTTTCGGCCAGGCTTCGGGCCATTGCAAGACCAACTATGCCTGCACCAATGACAATTGCGTTTTTGCTAGCCATAAATCTTTTGGGTATGTTGTATAGATAAATATTTTCTTTTGAAATAAACAGCCGCAATAGCAGTACCTGCTATGCCTGCCAGGGTAACTACAATAACAGCATTGGTAAAAAAGCTCGTCCATGAAAGTTGAACACCAATAAACTCTTTGGCAATTAAAATCAACACGCTGCCCAGGTAACCAAATGCATCTGCGATATACATAATAAAACCTACATTACTTCTTATCCTGTATGTGGCAATCATGCGCTCAAAATACAATGCATTGAAGGGCACATAACTAAGATACAGGCCTGTACCGATCATAGTCATCCAAACAATCGGGTCTAAATGATGTGCCATAAACAACAGGGTTGAAATAAGCGCTGTTGCATAACCACCCATCACGATGTAATGATTTACCAAAAATGCCCTGAAGTTGTTTTTCACGAGTATCAGTAAGCTCATGCAAAGCAGCACGATCAACGAAACAGGAATCTCTGTTTTGGTAAATATGGAGGCATCGTTGCCATACCCCAGCTCTTTGTAAAGTTCGTTGGCAAAATTATCCCTGAAATCCCGCAGAATGGTAAGCAGCACATACGTGGTTACTATGATGATTATACCAGGCAAAAAAGTTGCAAGAAAAGTTTTACGCTCTTCTTTCGTCATGGGTGGTCTTACACTTCTGTGGCGTTCGTCTTCTTTGTCAGGCGGCGGAATATGATTCAATAGCCATACCGACAAAAGCATGGGCAGCACAAATAACCCACCTGTTAAAAAAGGCATCCATGTTTCTTTTATATGCCAGTTGATGAGTAAAGATTTACCGCCAGACTTTACAACACCAGAAGAAAAGATAAAACTGATAGATAGCACTGCCCCCATAAATTCTGTAGCCTTCCGGCCTTCCACGAAGCTAAAAACCAAGCCCCAAACCATGCCTAAAGGAAACCCATTGAGCAATAAAAAAACGATGTTATAAGGTGCAGGCACAAGAGCAAACAATAGCAGCGCTGCCCATGCGCTAAGAATGAGTTTAATAATTGTTATGGCCCGCTTCTCTCCTTTCATAGCAGAAATAAAACGGATGCCATAGAATTTACTAAGCATGTAGCCAATAACCTGTGCCGTTACAAGCCACACCTTATAGTTGATATGCCAGTATGTGATACCTTCAAAACCGGCGGCTGTAAAAGGTTTCCGGAATGCATACATACAGAAATAAACACAAAACGCTGTTAATGCTGCATACAATGACAAAGCCCATGCGGGTGTACTGGCAAGTTTTTTTTGAAGGTATGCTGATGTGTACATGGATTGCTTTTGAGTACCGGTAAGAATGATGACGGTGTAGATGGGACGGCTTCGAACATTGCTGCGTTACATGTTGCAGTACAAGAGTGCGACGCAACAAAAGCTACATAGCAGCAATGCAGTCCGGCTCAAAATTTTACTGTATTATCTCAATCAGCTCTATAAGATCGTCTATTATAAAATCGGGATCATAAGGCTGCAGTGCTGCTCTTGTAAACGCGCCGGTAGTTATACCAATTGTATAGAGGCAACCTGCATTTTTACCCTCGTTTATATCGACTTCTGTATCGCCAATCTTAATGACCTGTTTTGCATCAGCAATTCCTGCCGCCTTCATCATTTTTTGAATCATGTAAGGCTGTGGCCTGCCTGCGGCTACTTCATTACTACAAACAACATAGTCGATCTTGTTGTCTTTTAGCCACCCAAGTCTTTCGATGATGATACTGGTAATATCTGTTGAGAATCCGGTATCTAGCCCAATCCTGATGTCATGCTTTTTCAGCCAGGCAAAGACCTCTTCTGCATGTGGCAATGCCTGTAACTGATCTGTTGACCGGTAGTATGCAACCATTAGAGCAATAAACCTGTCGTGAATAGCATTGATATAAGCTGTTGTTATTGCAGCCACATCAGATTCATATTCTTCGAGCATCATTCTTATTGCTTCGGGTTTCTTGTAACCCATTAACGGGTAAATTTTTTCATGCGGTATATCGTAACCGCTTTCTTTCATTGCATCGTGAAAAGCGGTAGCTATTTCTCCATGATCTTTTACCGTTGTTCCTGCAATATCAAACACTACAAGCTTAATATCTTTCATCAGTTTCTTTCTTTTAAATATTCATTGATCAGGTTGCGAAAATGACCAAGCGGCAGCATGACCATATCATGGTCTTTGCCGCCTTCATCCCATAAACGCACTTTTATAATATCATCGAAGTAAGGGTGTTGTTTAAACAATGCCGCTTCTGCATCGCTCATAGGCCCACCCTGCCACATATTGAGCGTTTGCCAACTGGCTTCTGACAATTTATTTTTGTAACCGGGGTCTGTAGCAACAAGGTAGCGTTTTGCATCTACATGTTTTTCCACCATTGCGCACACTCTTTCTGTAAAACCTTTACGGCGCAGGTATTCGCCGCCTATGCCTTCATGGTTCACTGCACCGAGACCACCCATTTCTTCCACCGCATGCTCGTGCCTTAGCAGGTGACCAACATCGTGCAGGAATGCACCGAGTATAAGTTCCATATCGCCGCCTTCTGCCATGGCCTGCATAGCACACTGTATCATGTGCGATGTTTGCGATACAGGCTCGCCATCATAGTCTTCATTACCATATTTTTCAAAAAGCGTGATGATCTCATTTGTTGTTGTTTCTGGTTTGTTCATGCCATCTATTTTAAAAGCGTTTGTAATGGTTGCATAACAGGGTGTGCAGGTTTAAACTCAAGCCCGAGCAAAGCGGCCATGGTTGTTGCAAGCTGGGCCTGGTAAAACAATTCGTCTGTTGCTGCTTCACCAGTAGGCTTTATATGCGGCCCAATGGCTGCAAACCATATCTGGCCTGCATCCTGGATCTTATCGCCGTGAGAAGTCCATTCTTCTTTTACAGCGTCTCCGCGGCCATGATCGCAGGTGATGATCAGTGTAGTATTATTTTTATAACCGGGCATCGATTGTATCGTTTGCCACAGGTCTGCAATCATAGCATCTTCTGCATGCGCACTTTTTAAATATTGATCGTACATACCCGAATGTGCAAAATCATCTGTTTCATCAAAGGCTATATACAACACTTTTGGCTTATGCTCCTGCAGGTAAGTCCTGGCAGCAAGATAAGTATTTACGTCAAGGCGTACATCGATGGGTTTGGCAGAAAGAAACTGCATATCGTTCAGCAACTTAAAAGAAGGTGATGTAAAGTGAAAACTGTCTACACCTGCATTCACATACACTTTACTTCTTTCGCTGTTGAGTATGTATGGAAAAACGTCCCATGTTGCAAAAGCAGCCACCTTACCGTTATAGCCTTTCTGCCTGTTGATAAATTCTAAAACATTTTCGTTTTTATTGGCAATTTTATCATTCGAGTTTACAGCAGTATCAGGGTAGCCGGTAAAGATTTCATTGTAACCAGGGTAAGAAAACCAGTAAGGGTTGGCATTGTTTACTTTACTGCCTTTAGTGCGGTTGCCATGCAATTGCCCGTGCCTGGCTACGGTGTTCCATAAAAAAGGAAACAGTTTTTGCCTGCGCCCCTCGGCATCGGCACTCCAAAAATTTTTTATCACCTGTTCAGAATCGCTGGTAAACTTTTTGTTTGCAATGATTGCAGAGTCTACGCCTTTAAAAACTTCCTGCCAGCGCAGACCGTCAAGCGTTACAATAACAAGGTTGTCGGTTTTGCTTTGCGCGTATGTATTGAACAGTACGGTAATAAACAATAACAGTGCTGATAATTTTTTCATGGTATAAATTTTATGAGCCAATCTTTTGTACTTTACTGATCGCCTGTTGCGTCGCACTCTTGTACGCCATAACAATATTGAGCAGTTGCCAGCCCCCGGCGAAATATCTTATAGCTGTTGCCTCTATAGTTAAGAAAAGCTATTGCTTACAAACACCGTTTGCATATGCTGAAGTGCATACTGCCGTACAAGTGAGTGACACAACGATGCTTCATAGTAGTAATGCAGCCGGTTCAATATTATTAATTATAAAAAGGCAAAGCCTCTCGGCTTTGCCAGGTTTAAGAGAACACAACACTTATTTTATGATCCACATTTCGCCATTGATGTCGTCATTACCACCAAACTGGTTTTGCAATGCTGCTTCGTAGTGGGCGGTATTTGCGGTTCTTTCATCATAAGGATATTGAAAGCGTAGCGCTATCCTGTTACTGTTTCCTGTACCGGGTCCAGTGGTAAATTCAGGCACTCCTGTTCTGCGCCATGTGTAATACGACTCGAGGCCGGAGTGACGAAACAAGGCAAGATAACGCTGCTGTAAAACCTGTGCAAGCCCTGTTGAACCGCCTGCATATTTTACGGTAGCCTGGTTGTAGTAATTATCGAAATTAACGGTAACAGTATAAGTGGTGTATTTAACATCTCCACCACCCGGACTGCCTGATTCGTAAACATGTGTAGTAATTTCTCCTGTTTCAGGAATATCGTAAAAAGCCATTGATGCTTTTATACCGGCTTTGTAATAATCTTCTGCGCCACCAAGTTTACCTGAACTGATCCAGCCGCGGTTTATTGCTTCTGCAATGTTGAAACATAATTCAGGAAAGCCAAGCTGTATAGATGGTTCTGCTGTATATGTCTGGTAATAGCGCCAGCGGTTTAATTGCGAATATTGACCATTGCCGGCTTTGTTGAACATGATACCCAGATCTTCACCGGGGCTTGCGCCAACAAAAGCATCGTAACTGGTAGGGCTTTTACCGCCGTCTACCAAAGCCGTTGCGGGCTCTGATACTATGAATGTACGTGGGTCTTTGAGCGAAGTAAGCAAGCCAAGATATGTTGCAGACATATTGTAACGCAAACCATCAAAACCATAACTATCAGGGCTGTTGGGGTAGTCATTTGTTGGATGCGTGTAAATAAACTGCAAGTTATCATCTGCACCTTCCATTACAGGGTATTTTTCACTGTCGTTTACAATTGCACCGAACTGGCCTTTGATATTTAATTCAGCATCATCGGCTTTTTTGCTTAAGGCGATGAGTAACCTGATGTGTAATGTATTGACAGCTTTCTGCCACTTTGTAAGATTATTACCGAAGTAAATATCACCGGACATTGTTTCGCCTGTGGCAATCATTGAAGCGAGCTCATTGTTTGCACTATCGAGCCATGCAAACGATTTTTGAAATACGACCTTTTGTGCATCATATGCCGGCGTAAGGTTATTTAAACCCTGCAATGCTTCAGTCATGGGTATATCTCCCATTTCAAGACTCATTTTTGTAAAGAGATAAGCCTTGAAAAATTTAGCCATTGCACCGTATGGGTTAACCTCAGGAAGACCTGCACTCAATGCTTCCTGCTCCATTTTCGTTACGTTTTTTAGCGTGGCATAATAGTCTGCACCAGAGCCAAAATCGTAACGGTTATTGCCGTAATAATCATAGTTAATGCAATAGTATTGGCACCAACGTTCGTACATGCTACCCGGTCCGTCATACATATCGTTCAAGATGCCATTCAGCAACAATGATGCAGGAACGGATGTGGGTTTATTCGGGTTTTGATACAGATCATCAAAACTTTTTTTACAACCGGTTAGTGCAAGCTGTATAATTAAAGCTGTAACCAGTATATTCAAATATTTTTTCATTGTATTATTCGTTTTCGAATGAATCAGGTTTTTTGGTATTTGCTTTTAACGACTGCAGGTAATTAAAATACTACGTTGATATTTAAACCATACCTGCGCATTGTGGGCGATTGAAGGTCTGTACCACCAGTACTGTAATTATATTGGTCTAGATCAACATCTTTGAATCTTTTGTCTTTGTAGAAGTATAAAAGATTACGGCCTACAAGCGAAACACTTAATCTGCTGATAAAACTCTTCTGCAGCCATTGTTGTGGGAAATTGTAAGTGATCGTAACCTCACGCAGCTTGGCATATGTTTTACTCATAAGGTTGGCTTCACTTACATTGTAATATTTACTTATGTAATCCTGCACAAGAGAAACCTGCGAATTAGGTGCAAATTGAAGGTCTTTATAATTCAATATTTCACCTGTTTCGGAATCAAAATTGATAGCGGTATTGTTGCTTACAGTTACACCCTCTCCTACGTAAATACCAAGATAGTCGGGGTTGCCTGCATTGTTATCATCTGATAATCTTGCCGCGCCAAAAGCACCTTGTATAGTTTCGATATTTCTTCCGCCACGCATGGTTTTGTTGTGCATGTAGTCTGTAGTTACACCACCCACACGACCATCAAACTGGAAACCAACTGAAAGATTTTTCCAGCTTACACTGTTGTAAAAACTCCAGCTAAAATCTGCATTCAGGTAACCCAGGAACTGTGATACAGGGTTAACCAGTGGCTTACCAGCCTGGTCAAATATGATTTGTCCATCTGCGGTTTTTACAAATGCGCTGCTATAAAATGCATCTACCCTATCGCCCTCGCGAAAGAATGTATTATAGGTGGTTTGTCCGGGTGGCAGCTCTGCGTATTTGTCCTGGTAGGTGCTCCAGTTTATCAATGTATTCCAGGTGAAATTCTTGGTTTTTACAGGTGTACCTGTTAAAGAAATTTCGTAACCGGTCTTCTTTGTTGTTAACGCATTCAGGTAGTAATAACTGTAGCCGGTTGAAGATGAAATAGGATTCTGCAATATTCTCGGACCGTCAACATATTGGAAGTAAGTACCGGAAAGACCGAGACGGTTTTTTAAAAACTTCATGTCCACACCACCTTCATAACTTACACGGTTGAAAGTTTTAATATTAGGATCATAAAGGTTACCTGTATAGTATGCGGCAGTTTGATTATTATATGGTTTACTGGTATTATATAAAGCAACAAGCGAATAATCCGGGCCACCGTAAGGTGACGTGTAATTATTACCATAGTCCAGCGGATAATCATACAAAGAGTTACCGGATGGGCTCGTACCAAAGGCTGTTATAGAATTAAATGGTGCAGTACCAACAGTTGCGGAAGTTGCATCGCCATGTACCGCAGCATAAGAACCTCTTACCTTTAAGAAAGAAATAACCTCAGGCATTTTCACATAATCGGATATTACAGAAGAAACAGATACGCTCGGGTAAAAATAACTGTTGTTGCCTTTAGGTAAAGCAGAAGACTTATCTACACGGCCGGTAACAGAAATTGTAGCATATTTCCCCAGCGATGCATCCAGGGAATAATAGGCGCTGTATACCCGCATATCAGCGTTGAAACTACTGGCCTGTATAGGGTTTAGAGAGTTACTAAAGCTGTACACATTGGGAATGTTCAGGTAGTCAGTTGAAGCCCAGTTTGAATTGTAACTAAACAATCTTGCATTACCGCCCACAAGGCCTGAGAGGTTTAAAAAGTTTGCAACAGTATAATTGTAGTTTAACTGCAGGTCTGTATTGTTTTCAAACAGGTCTCTCCTATCTTCCCTGTAATCTCCCATATTGCCTTCTCTGCCATAAGGGTGTGCGGAAAAGGGCATTTTTTCTGTACGCAACAGGTTGTAAGTTGAAATCTGTGTGCGCAGGTTTACATTCAGGTGGTCGTCTATTTTATAATTACCAGATACATATCCGTAGATATCACTCTTATAGTGTCCACGCAACCATTCATTAACCATAAACCATGGATTGTGATAACGCTGGTATTCTGCAAACACAGACTGTGTACCAACTTTACCAGCCTGCCACATGCCTTTAATATCAGGCGCGGTTACGTCCCAATCGGCACCCGTCCAAATTGCGACATTGTAGATCAGGCTGTTTGGACCATAATCCACATCCGGGTAGTTGGGCGTATACTGTTTATTAAAGTTTAGGTTTGCATCTATTTTTAAACGCTTGCTTACATTGTACGACCCATACATATTAAAGTTGGTTATGTTTAATTCCATATTTGGAATCATGCTCTGCTGGTAAGAGTGCGACAATGAAAAACGAAGATTATAATTATCGCCTGTAGCGCTTAATGCTACATTGTTAGTTGTTTGAAAACCAGTTCTAAGAAAATTATCGAGGTTGTTTTTGCCGCGAGCCACCCATGGTGTTGGCTCTATATTTCCGGTGTATTGATAACCGCCGGGGAAAGTTGTGGTATATGTTGTATTGGGATCATACTTACCATCGTATTGTGGCAAAAGTCGGCCATCAAAACGCGGTCCCCACACATCATAATCATTATCAAAAAGGCCACCACCCTTACCGTTGCCAAAGGCATACATCTGGTTTTCTCCCGGGCCATACTCATCCTGCAGCCTTGGAAATGCAAGAAAACCTTTGTCCATAGAATTCGTTGAGTTTAGCTCTACCGTAAACCCCTTACGCTTCAACCCTTTTTTGGTTGTGATGAGAATGGCGCCGTATTGTGCACGGCTGCCATACAATGCAGCAGCAGCAGGACCTTTTAACACCGTGTACGTTTCAATGTCATCCGGGCTTATATTCCAGGTGTCTGAACTAACCGGCACACCATCTACCACGTACAATGTTATTTCATTACCACGCAGGATAACGGTAGGCTTTCTGAGCATTTCTGCAGATGCGCCTACAGAAAGACCGGCAACTTTACCTGTTAACCCTGTTATAGGGTTTTGATCTCTTGCTTTTATCAGGTCTTCACCTTTTACTTCCTGTATTGAGTAACCCAGTCTTTTGGTTTCTTTTTTAACACCAAGAGCGGTTACAACAACGTCATTCAACTGATTGTCTGTTGCAGCAATTTCAATTGTAATAAAGCTTTCGTCCTGTACTGTAACCGATTTCGATTGGTAGCCGATAAAAATTACCGTTAGCACATCTCCCTTATTTACAGCAATGCTGAAATTTCCGTCATTGTCTGTCAACACAGATTTCTTTGTGTTGGTGTTTTCAACCGTAGCTGATGCAACCGCTTGTTTCGTTGTTGCATCTGTAATACGGCCTTTCAACTGCATGCTTTGGGCGCTGGCATGCAGCAATAAAAAAAAGGATACAAATAAAATCATGCATCCTTTCAATACGTGGTTAAAATGCTGCTTCATAACGTTAATTTGGTTAATTGGTGGCGAAATTATTTATCCATCCCTCCATATGTCACAAGCAATCATTAACAAATAGTAAAGTAATTGTAAACTTTTACTGCTTAACAATTTAATAATTTTATAAATACTATACTCAGAAATGTTTTTCTTATACTAAGAGGAAAAATTTGAAAACCGGCTGTATTACTGGCTTCAGCTCCTGTTGTGTCACTCACTTGTACGTTCAGAACATTGTTCAGCCCGGCCTGCGCACCATGCTTAAAATGTTCAGTATTACTAAACTATTTTTTCTGCAGGCAAAGCTGTTTATGAATACCTGATGAAAAAGTGACATACAGGCTTTGCTGCCCGTGTTTATGCATAAATCAACAGTTGGCAATTTCAGGCGGGTATAGCGCTAATCATGAGCAGGATGATGAGTGAAAAAATTAACGGAGGTGCACTATGCTGCATAGTGTTTTGGTGTACAAGAGTGCGACGCAAGAAAAGCCTGATAGTAGCAATGCTGCCCTGGCCCAAAAAATTATTCTTCGTCAAAAAAATAAACGACCAGCATTTCAAAGGGCTCTTCACTTAAGCACTTGGTGTGGTGTTCTTTGCGGGCATCGTAGTAGAAGGAATCGCCGGCCTCCAGCACATACTTTTTTCCTTCTATTGTGTACTGCATTTTACCTTTCAGCATGTAATCAAATTCATGCGCCTGTGTAGATACATAGCCTTTTCTTGCCGTTTTCTCCTGCTTGTACAACACTACGTCTACGAGTTTGCCCTGGTGCTTGAAAGAAGTGATGCGAAAATAATGGGTGCCTTTGGTGTATTCTTTTTCTATGGTAGATATCTCGCCGGCCCTGATAATAAGCGGCTCGTTGCTGGATGATGTATCCAGCTTGTCAAAAAAATCATTCAGATCTACATGCAGGGATTTTATGATGCTGAGTAACACTGTAAGTGAGGGAACCGTGCGGCTATTCTCTATCTGCGAGATCAGGCCTTTGGTAACGCCCACTTCCGCTGCCAGTTCCTGCAGTGTTATTTTCTGTTCTTTTCTTTTTTCTTTTATGCGGTTGCTGATCTGAAGGATTAGGTCGTTACTCATGGCTGGTTATTTATCGTTGGATAAACAAGATTAAAAAAATATTGCGAAAAAGAACCGGTCGAAAATAAAAAGTGTGGCGTATACACTATGTGATGTATTCATGACCCGTAAAAAAGAAAGCCCTTCAAAAGAAGAGCTTTACGTTAGACATAGGCTGTCATTCTGAAATACTTATATGCTATGACAAGCGGTGGTACATATTTGCATCACAGAATGACAATAATGTTGCCTGCATCTGTTGTTAGATACTAACTTGTTTTTCCAGCATCATTTTGCGCAGGTTTATTAAACCGTAACGCATTCTGCCAAGGGCAGTGTTTATGCTGCAGTTAGTAACTGCTGCGATATCTTTAAAACTCATATCACCAAAGTGGCGTAATACAATTACTTCGCGCTGCTCTTCAGGCAATGCTGAAAGCATTTGGTGCATACGGTCGTAACCTTGTTTTTTAATTATTTTCTGCTCAGCGTTTTCGTTAACCACAACGATTACATCAAATACATCTTTGTTGTCGCCGGTAACAATAGTGGGTGTTCGTTTCACCTTGCGGAAGTAATCCACACAAAGGTTGTGTGCAATACGCATTGCCCATGGAAGGAATTTACCTTCTTCATTGTAGCGTTTGCTGCGCAACGTGTCGATGATACGTACAAATGTTTCCTGGAAAAGATCTTCCGCCAGATACTTGTCTTTCACAATAAATTGGATTGAACTGAACAATTTGTCCTTATAGCGGTTGATAAGGGCCTCCAGTGCATAGGAATTGCCATCCTGGAATGCGAGCACTAGCTCGGTGTCGGAGAATTCGTTAAACTTTCTCATAATAAATATGCTTTTGTTGGATTTCAAGCATGCCGCTTAAAGTACGTTTTTTCGGTTTTTCTTGGACAGTAAGTGGCGATGGGTAAAAATTTATGCGATAGGCTATTTTGTGTGGTTTGTGAAGTTATATAGAATATTGATTTTAATTGTATGCAAATTGTAAAATAATTGTGAAGAACTAAATTAAATTGCGCTTTCGAAAAATTAAATTCAACTAAAATTCATGAGCGATAGTAATATCATAGCAACACCAAAGAAGAGCAGGAAAAAGCAGGAGAAAGAAGCTACCAATGATATTGTGGTTAAAGGTGCACGTGTACACAATCTTAAAGATATAACTGTATCATTTCCAAGAAATAAATTCATCGTTGTTACAGGTGTTTCAGGCAGTGGCAAGTCTTCACTTACGATAGACACTCTTTTTGCTGAAGGTCAGCGCCGCTATGCAGAAAGCCTTAGCGCATACGCGAGGCAATTTATGAGCCGCATGGTAAAACCTGATATTGACTATATAAAAGGTTTATGCCCGGCCATTGCCATTGAGCAAAAGGTAATTACAAGAACACCGCGGAGCACTGTTGGCAGCATGACGGAAATTTACGATTACCTGAGGCTGCTCTTTGCACGTGCAGGTAAAACCATTTCGCCTGTCAGTGGCAGGGAAGTACGTAAAGATGATGTTGCCGATGTAATCAATGCCATACAAAAACTTCCTGACGGCGAAAGAGTAATTATCCTCGTTCCGTTCAGGCAACATACAAAACGTGATATCAGGGAAGACCTCAATATACTTACCCAAAAAGGTTTCTCCAGGCTTTACATCAGCGATCAGCCCGAAAGAATTGAAGAACTGTTGGAATTAAACGATCAACAGCTTCTCGAAAAACTGAATGCCGAGAACCAGCAGCCATATATACTTGTAGACCGCATTGCCAAAAAAGCATTTGACGAAGATGATATTCACCGGCTGTCAGACTCAGTTGGCACCGCTTTTTATGAAGGCGAAGGTGAAATGTTTCTGCAAATCCAGGGCAAAGAAACACTGCACTTCAGCAATAAGTTTGAGCTTGATGGTATTCAATTTGAAGAACCCGTTCCAAATCTTTTTTCATTCAACAATCCATTTGGTGCATGCCCAACCTGTGAAGGCTTTAGCCAGGTGCTTGGTATAGATGACGACCTCGTAATTCCCGACAGGAGACTAAGTATATACGAAGGTGCCGTGGCGCCATGGAAAGGTGAAAAACTCGGCTGGTGGAAAGAGCAGTTTGTGAAGGGAGCCAAAGCCATAGATTTTCCCATCCACAAACCTGTTGCAGACCTTACACCTGCGCAATACCAGCTCTTATGGCACGGCAAAGGAACCGTGTACGGTATTCATGATTTCTTCAAAGAGGTGGAGCAAAACCTGTACAAAGTGCAGTACAGGGTGTTGCTAAGCCGTTACAGAGGCAGAACAATTTGCCATGACTGCCATGGATACCGCTTGCGCAAAGAAGCTTTATACGTAAAAGTGGGAGGCAAACACATTGGCGAACTTTGCCAGGAACAAACCCGCGACCTGAAGCAATGGTTTAATAACCTTAGCCTTTCAGAACATGATCAGCAGGTGGCCAAAAGAATATTAATTGAAATTCATCAACGTTTGCAAACACTTATTGATGTTGGTCTCGGTTATCTTACACTAAACCGGCTCGCTAATTCATTGAGCGGTGGTGAAAGCCAGCGCATTCAGCTAACACGCAGTCTTGGCAGCAACCTTACCAACTCGCTTTATATACTAGACGAACCATCTATCGGACTTCATTCAAGAGATACAGAAAGGCTGATACATGTATTAAAGCAACTACGTGATGCAGGCAACACAGTGGTGGTGGTAGAACACGATGAACTGATGATGCGCGAAGCAGATCATATTATAGATATGGGACCACTTGCATCGCATCTGGGCGGTGAAGTAATTGCAGCCGGCAACTACGATGAAATCGTTTCAAATAGCAAAAGCCTTACCGGCAAATATTTAAAAGGAGAGCTTGAGGTAAGTTTGCCAAAAGTGAACCGCAGGTATAACCGGTACATTCGTGTTGAAAATGCAAGGCACAACAACCTGAAAGATGTTACGGTCGAGTTTCCGCTTAATATGCTTTGCGTGGTAAGCGGCGTTAGCGGAAGCGGTAAAACTACCCTTGTAAAACAAATCCTTTATCCCGCGCTTAAAAAACTGAAAGGAGATTTTGCTGATAAAGTAGGCTTTCATAAAGCAATTACAGGTGATGTTGACTACATCACACAGGTAGAACTGGTTGACCAGAACCCCATCGGTAAATCATCGCGCAGCAACCCTGTAACATACATAAAAGCATACGACCAGATACGCGACTTATTTGCAAGCCAGCCACTTTCAAAAATCCGTGGCTTTCAGCCAAAGCATTTTTCCTTCAACGTAGATGGTGGCCGTTGCGATGCGTGCAAAGGCGAAGGTGAACAGGTTGTAGAAATGCAGTTCCTTGCAGATGTACACCTTACATGCGAAGTCTGTGGCGGTAAAAAATTCAAAGACGAAGTATTGGAAGTACAATACAATGGTAAAAGTATTTACGACGTTCTCGAATTAAGCGTAGATGACTCCATCGAATTTTTTAAAGAAGAGAAAACACTTGCCAAAGCGTTACAACCATTGCAGGATGTTGGTCTCGGCTATGTAAAGCTTGGCCAGAGCAGCGATACATTGAGCGGCGGCGAGGCGCAACGTGTAAAACTGGCTTCATTTCTTGGCAAAGGCAAAGCAAGCGGCCACGTGCTGTTTGTGTTTGACGAACCAACGACCGGTTTACATTTTCACGATATCAATAAGCTTCTTGCTTCGTTTAATGCCCTTATAGAGCAGGGGCATTCCATTATTGTTATTGAGCATAACACAGATGTTATTAAAAATGCAGACTGGATCATCGATCTTGGACCGGAAGCAGGCGATGCAGGCGGCAATCTTGTATTTGCCGGCAAACCCGCAGATCTGAGGAAAGTAAAAGAAAGTTATACCGCGAAATTCCTGTAGCAACATTACCCGTTAGCTGTTCATACAATTTATTTTGGTGCCAGCTGCAGTACTGCAATTAAACAGCTGTTGCGTCGCACTCTTGTACAGTATAACCATATTGGGCTATGCGGGTATTAAAGTGCATGTCCATAGCATTGCAAAAGATCATTTCATTTGCACATATTGAAGCCTGTATTTTTTCCCGATCTCTATAACCGGAGATCGGGATTTATGCATGAATGTTCCCACGGCAAAAACAGCGGCAGCAATACCAAGGCGCAAACCATTATTATCTTCAAACAATGCATCTCCATCTGACAATGTATTGATCACATTCAACAACATGTAACCGCCACTCGCCACCTGCAACAAAGTGCCGTCTTTTATATAGTTGACAGACTGGCTTCTTCTCGGAAAAGCCGCCATATCTTTGGTTGTTATTTTCATCCTGTTACGCCATAACGTATCCGTCGCAGGCATACCCCAGCTACTCACATATGGAACTATTTCAAACTCCTTCAGGAACAGGGTATCATTTTTAATATCATTTATGTATGCGTCTACCCATCTGCCACCAGCGGTACGAAATGTAATGATGTTGTCCACGTAATAAGATGCAATAGTTTTATTACGCTTTTTCAGCAAAAGAAAATCGTGTTGAGCATAAGCCTCTTTTGATAAAAATGTGATAAGTAAGACTACAATAAGCTTTGGCATATAAGCATTGTTGGGTGGCTTAAAACTACTTACACAAAAGCTAACGGAAGGTTAAATGGCAAACGCTTTAGCATCCTTTCTTAAAATGGTACAGAGCAGTTATCTTTGGCGAAATTTCTTTATTTTTAAAAACTAAATCTTTAAAAAATGAAAACAAACCTAATTGTTTCTTGCATTGCTGTTTTAACATTGATGCAATCTTGTCAAAAAGACTATGTCCAGAAAACTGAAAATGCCCTGGTTTCCACATCTCAAGAGGACTTAATTGATGCGAGGCTTAATGATTCTTCGCTCCTTTGTTACTATCCTTTCAACTCAAACCTGAAAGACAAAAGCGGTCATAATAATCATGGCGCTCTTGTAGGTAACATTTCCTTTGTTACAGACAGATTTGGAAGACCCTCCAAAGCAGCTTCTTTTGCTGCCTCGAATACTTACATCGAAGTGCCGGAAGCAGATTTTGTTGGCTTAACAGAAATGACAGTTTCTATGGATTTTTACGCAACAACATCAAACAGACAGTTGCTATTCAGCAAAATTACACACGATATTCCTTACACATCACCTGATTGGAACGCTTCTTTGGTACTGGTAATAGAGCAGGCTAATGCCGACCCAATTCAGTTTAATACAAAAAAAGAGGGTTACTGCAATTCACCGTGGGACTGGGACTGGAATACAACAATAAACAGCAATACAAACTTCGAACTTAATAAATGGAACCATATTGCTGTAACTTTTAACGACAACGAACAGAAAATGTATTTAAATGGCGTTTTAGTGGGCTCTCAGCCCAAAGTTTCTAGCCCGGTTTGCCAGGCAGAACCTCTTCGCCTGGGAGTGTGGTGGTCACAAGATCCATTATATTTTGAAGGTTACATGGATGAAGTGAGAATTTTTAACCGGGTTCTTACAGATAAAGAAATAAAAAGATTATCAACAAAGTAGTAGACAAATCCCAAATGAAAAAGGAAGCGCTTTGGCGCTTCCTTTTTCATTTGCTAAAAAACAAGCTTTTTAAAAGCTTTTTTTATTAACGTTCTGCTATCGTTATTGAAAAAAATTGAGGCAAGGTTAGAAGCTTAGCAAAACAGACTTAATTACCTGTTCGAAAAAGATAATATACTGCACTTTAGAATTGCGGGAAGAATAGAACTACCCGCAACGCTGCAGCCGCCATGAAAACCTGCAGTACAAGTGAGTGACACAACAGGCGATGCCATAAATTACTACTGCAGACTACCAAATAAAAAAAGGAGACCGTTTCCGATCTCCCTTTTTATATCGTGTATGTTGTTACTTTTTTTCTGCAGCAGCGGGCTTGTTAATATTCTGCGTCCACTCAAGGCTGATGGCAGATTTTTCAATCTTGATATAGCTGCCAGGACTTGTTTCAAGATCAATGGTACCATCATCATTTACCTTATTGATCTTGCCATGTATGCCGGCAATTGTTACAACCCTGTCTCCTTTCTGCATGTTTTCAATATACTTCTTTTGGTCTTTGGCTTTTTTTGCCTGCGGCCGAATCATAAATAACCAGAAAACAAGAATAATGGCCCCCATCATCAAAAAAGTTGGCAATGGGCTTTGATCTCCTGCCTGACCTGAAGGTGGCGCCATTAAAAGAACTGTGTTCAAAAGATTCATCATTATGTGTTTAGATTGTTATGGTATAACTACCCTTTCCTGGTGCTGTCAACATCTAATACCACACCCGAAAAAGTGAGCCGTGGCGATGGGTTTGTTGTGTTTGTTTGTACAATAATTGATTTGTGTATATCTCCGGCACTGCCATGGTTACTGTCAAACTCCGCCTTTACTTCACCGTTTTTACCGGGCAGTATGGCTTCTTTTGTATAGTCTGCTACCGTACAACCGCAGCCCGGGCGTACGTAATAAATAAACATTGGTTTTGTACCGGTATTGGTACAGGTGTACTTTATCTTCACCTTTTCACCCTTTTTAACTGTGCCAAAATTTACTGCTGTATCTAACCATTGTACGGTTGTAAAATTGGCTGAATCTGTGGCAATATTATTTGGCGCAGTTTTATCTGCGTCATTGGCACTTCCCGAATTGCAGGCATAAACAAGGGTAATCAACAGCAAGGGAAGAAAAAACAAAACCCGTTTCATATATTCATTTTAGAGCGCAAATGTAAGTTTTTCGTTACATCAGGCTTTTTGTTTGAAATCAATTTTATGAATTTTATTCTCGGCTACCAGGTCTTTGTGTATACTATCGAGAATGCCGTTGATAAACTGGCCGCTTTGCTGGGTACTGTATTCTTTTGCAATATCGATGTATTCGTTAATGGTTACTTTTGGGGGAATCGTTTCAAAGTACAAGAACTCGCAAACTCCCATCTGCATCAGTATCATATCCAGCGCAGCAATCCTGTCAGAATCCCAGTTTTTTAGTTTGGGTTTAATCAGCTCAAGTGTGTAAGCTCTTTTATTAAAAGCAGTAACCAAAAGGTCTTTTGCAAATTTCCATTTCTCTTCTCCCACCATCTGCTGCAGGTTGTATGAGCCGGGGCGTTGCAGGTAGCTCATCATTAACTGGTCTATCATTTCTGCATCATCATCCCAATTGGCAAAATGCTCTTCAATATGTTGTACAAAAGATTCATTCGGCAGCATCAGGTTAGTGAAAATAAAAACAATGATATCTTTTTCAGCCTTTTTATCACGACTTTCCGCCAGTATATAATGCTTATAATTTTCGGAAGATGCAAGATCAAGATATATCTTCCTGGTCATGTCTTCCGTATCCTCAAATGCAATCGTTTTGCCAGCGATTTCTTTTTTGAAAGACTCGTTTTCCAAAATACGCCACAGCAACTCGTTACCGGCAATTCGCGTGTTTACATTCTTGTCTGCAAAGCTGGGAAGGTTTCTCGATGCTCTTAATTTCGCATCTTTTTCCGCGTAGCGGGCAACTTCTGTAATAAAATAAAGTAGGTAAACAAACAGGTCTGTGGTAAGATCAAGGCTTTTCTTCAAAGCTTCCACGGGGTTAGCCTTTTCCTGCACCCCATCTACTTCTCTTGATTGTAACGCGTACAGTTCCTGCATTACTTTTACACGTATGTTTCTTCTGCTAATCATTCAGGAAAGAACTTTTTTTGAGGCTGCGAAGATAGGGATTTAAGGCTAAAGGCCGTTGATAGTATAGCAATGTTCATTCAATAAACATCAATAAGCAGGGGGTAGCCGGCATTATATCTTTTGGCATCGCCTGTTGCCACGCTCGGTTCATGGTTCCTCATTTATGGCATCTGTAGCGTTCTGTTTAGGCGGCAGTGTTACGGGGCATGCACTGAAAAAAAAGCCGGCATCAAATAATTGATGCCGGCCACAATCAAGGAATACAAAAAATTATTAATGCACTGCTCCTACGGGATGAAACATCAGTTCATCTCTTAAAGAAAATGCGGTTCCGCATGTAGAAGTAGCAACCTGTTTAAGATCTGTAGCTCTTCTTTTGATATCATTAAATACGTGAAAACGTTCTGTACCATTGCCCCTGGCTGCGGCATCTTTTACCTTAAACTTATCGTTGTCAGGTATACCATCAGCATCTACTGCGCCACCTCTTCCGGCAGTACCGGTTAAAAATCCTGAGAGCGTAGCTTTTGTGCCAAAAAATACAGGATCCACATGCGTAAAGAAGGTTTGCACCTCACCAGCGTGGCAACCAGAACATGCATTTCTCGAGAAAATATGTCTTGTAATAGTCAGATCAATAAAGGCGTCGGCCTGGGGATCACCTTCTGTACCATCCCAATGGTATGGCCTGGTAGGCTGGCCAACGGGTGTGTCCAGTATGGTTGATTTTCCGCCCAATAAAGGAAATCCATCGTATATAGCCGGCACATCATAATCATCAATATTTATACCCGCAGAATTTTCATTAACAAATTTTGCCATCCTGCGTACTTCAGCATTGTCTACCTGCGCATTATACCTGTCAGCCGGTACCTGTGCAACAGCACGTTGCGTTAGTGCAAGACCAGTTCCGTTTAAACCAAATTCTCTAAGTTCCCAACGCGGAGGGTTGGTGTTTGCAAGCGCTCTTTCATTTGATCTTATTGAATTAAGACTGCTCTGGTTTGTCCTGGCCGGATTACTTCCACATAAAGTGAATTGGTTGGTGATTGCCTGTAATGCATTCAGGTATTCTTCAGAACCCAGGGTTAAATCTTTCAGATCGTACCACTTCTTTGCCCAGCTTCTCAAGGAATCACAAACATCTGGTTTAGGAATACCGTATTCAAAAATAATGTTGAAGTTCTCAGCAGCATTACAATCAGCATTTACAAGGCAGAAAATAAACCTTCCTTCACCTGCAGGAATTCCTCTTGCTCTTTCACGAAGATCGAAACGGTTAACGATAGCAGTTAGTTTAAATGGTGCAAAGCGCATATCAAGAAATCCTGACGGGTTACCGGCCGCAAGGCTTTTTGCCAGCCATGGATTCAGGATTTTGTCATTCACCAGTGTTCTTGCAGCAACGGTATCTTCATTGATGATCTTTTGCACAGCCCAGTTATTTAACCAGCCTTTTACAAAATCAGAAACACGCTGGTCTGTTGCGGGCTGGGAAGGCGTTTGGGTGGCAAGATTCTTCATTAATGTTTTGAAAGTCCATGGGCCATCAACGTTACCTGTTTGCGCACAACTGTTCCAGGTGCGTGTCGGATTTTCAACTACTGAAAGATCTGTAAGAAAAATACTATTTGCCCTTACTTTGTCAAGTGCTTTTACAGTGCCTGCTTCGGCAGCGGTAAGGTTACCTATTGACACCGCTTCATTACCATCAAATTTTGCCTCACTAAAAGGGTTTTGTTCACACAAGGTGCTATAATTAAGTTCCCTGTCGGTAAACAAAGGTTCCCAGTTATTTTTTATTGTTTCTTTCAGCATGGCAATTGCCTGCTTTCTGAATTCTTTTACATCTGTAAATATTTTGGCAGTATAAATGCCATCACCTGCAACTTTATCTACACCCTTACCGTCGTCTGTCAGTGTAACTTCCTCTCCAGCGTTATTTATTTTCACAAACGGCTCATGAAATTTTCCATACGGGTACACGGCCATTACCAGCAGGTGTAAATTATCTCCCGGAATTCTTTGCACCATTACATCATCTGCAGGTGGAACTCTTTTTCTTTTACCTGCAAAATTGAAAATAGCTTCTTCGTCGTAGAAATCTTTACTAAATGTTTCGAGTGCAAGGTTTTGTGCGGTTGAAGAAATTGCGTCGTAAGCAGAACCGGGAGTGTCAGTTTTTTTGTTTTCGTTCTTTATCCAGGAAACAGAAAAAAGAACAATCACTGCCACAAGGGCCAACATTAGTTTTTGTTTTGTAGTTTCCATAAGTTTTTATTTAGGCCAGTTGAAAACTTTGAGTTTTAATTGATTAAAAAATACGGATTATCAGATAGGTATAGGATCATACACTTTATGGGTGTAAAAATACAATAATAACCATCAATTCAAAATGATATTTGTCACAATACTGGTTTACACTTACACTTTTTGGTGAGCAGTACAAATCCTTTCTTTTTCTTATAATTCAGGTGCAGTGTGTGTTTCAGCAATTTATAGATATAACGGACCATGCAGTATTCCGTAAAAGTTTCCATCGTTTCCACATGAATATGTAGTGTATACGTATGTAAAACATTATACGTTACCACACCATGTTATTGATAGTAAAAAAATAAATATATCAGCGCTGTTACAATATTTTCTGTACCATTTTTCCCTGCCAACTATCATCAATAAGGAGTGAGTGTACAACTACGACATAAGGATTCTGTCAACTAAAAAAATTCGCTTTGTTCTTCGCGTTGCTCATTATTTTTTCCAGTGTTGAAGTGTGCGACGCAACAGACGCTTCATAGTAGCAATGCAGCCCGGTACATAAAAAAACCACGGCACAATTGCCGTGGTATTATAACATAATTTAGTTGCTGTTTTCTACAGCACTGTTTTTCTTATCCTGTATCATTTGCAGTAATTGCAAACCCATTAAACCACTCAGGCTGCCATCGCTTCCGCTACCGCCGCTTACAATAAGATCCGGGATGATCTTTATGTTGCCCTTACCAATCTCTTCGGTGATCTTGAACTTTGTAAAATTATCACCACCCATGGCCTTTACCTGTAGTTCGTAAGCTTCGGCTGTTGACTTACCAATTGCCATAATTTTTTCAGCTTCTGCCAAACCGGTTTTACTGATTTTTTCCGCATCGGCAGATGCGTTGAGCTTGGTAGCTTCTGCCTGTGCTGCGGCTCTCATTTTTGTTGCTTCAGCTTCTGCATTGGCGCGCATTTTTGTTGCGGTTGCTTCTGCATCTACCTGCAGTTTTAAACTTGTGGCGTCACCTTCTGCTTTCTTAACGGTTGCATCTGCAGTACGCTGAGATATTTCCACGCTCTGTTGTGCTTTTACGATCTCTTTCTGCATATCTGCAATGGCGGTTTCTTTTTCCATGCCCTGTCTTTGCTCCTGCGCCATGCGTTGTGTCTGGTAAGTCTTTTGTTCTTCTTCTGCAATCTTTCTGTCAGTTAATGTTTTCATCAAAGCTTCCGGGGGAACGATATCACCTATCAATGTATCTACCGCGTTAACGTTATACTCGTCCAATACTGTTTTAATATGCTCCCTTGCGGCCTGTTGTCTTTCTTTTCTGGTGCTCAAGAAAGAGATCACATCACTATCCTGCGCACTGTTACGAAAGTAGTTACCAATCGTTGGCTCAAGCACCTGGCTTACCAGGTTATTCATGCTACCAAAACGTGCAATTACTTTAGGGGCTTCGTTTGCGGGTATATGTATGATCTGCGCCACATCAAGGTTAAAAGGGAAGCCGTCTTTGGAACGTACTGTGATAGTAGAGAGATTTTTATCAAGCGAATGCGCTTCACTCCGTGCATTGGCCCAGTTCAACACAAGATTTGTTGTTGGAACCATTTCTACCTTCATTGTGTATTTGTTAATGGGGTATTTACCCGGCCCAAGCGGTTCCATCCATACACCACGGAAACCTTTTGTGACAATATTACCGTGTTTGAAAGATTCACCTGTTACATCGGTACCGTCCTCCCCTATATAAGATATTACTACACCAACGTGGCCGATTGGTACATCAGTCATTGGAATTTCTTCTATCTGCACAGCCCACGGGTTTATATAGTAAGAACCTGCCAGTATTACCTGCGGCTGCAAACCCCTGCTACCATGGTTGCCAAGGAATGCATCAATATCCTGGAAGTTATTGTGGCCTTCTATATGCTTACCCGCAATTTGCCCTGCCTGTATAGGCGCACCATCCAGCGTTGTAACAATGCCGAGCATATTCTCATGAATGATACTCATGTCTGCAATAGTAATAGTAAAAGCAAATGTGTTGATACGATAAGTACCCGGCGTAAGCAGGTGGGTTTGCCGGCCTTTCTGACCGCCATTATTTAAAAAGGCTTCTGTATCCTGGAAGTTATCACAAGCCACTTTGCGCGCAAGAATATTACCGGTTGGTAGTTCAGCACCATCGTTTGACAGTACAAGGCCGATTTTGCCTTCCGGCACCACCGTAAAAGGCTGCATATCTACGCCATATTGCCAAGGCCACATACCCCAATACAAGCCCGGCGCCAGTGTTTTAGCCTGGAAGCCTGCTTCACCTTTCGTAGCAATGATACGCCCGTCCGGCAACTCCCTGTTGGCTCCTACCAACACGAATTTTTTAGTAACAAGCCCAATCCTGTTTTCCGGTACGATGACCATACCAAAAAAGACCCTCAGAATAAATTTGTAAAATAAGAGCGACAATACAAGCACCAGTATCCACCAGTAGTTTGTAACAAAATCATAAGCATTCATAATTGTTGTTTTTTATTGTTTTAAGTGTTAATTTTTTGTAGCCAGGCTGCAATAAAAGCATTAAGCTTTGGTTGCGTCGCACTCTTGTACAGCAGTACTGCATGCAGCATATGCGAAACCGTTATGTACTACACGCATGCCTTTAGTACGAGGGCACTATTCCATACAATAGTGGCGACGCATGCAAAAGCAAAGTATATACACGCCATTGTGAAGTGTATCATCAGCATTAAGGCAGTTGCGGTATTGACAATGTGGCTTCGCTTACTCTTGTTGCCGAATCATTGATCATTTCGGTAAGCGGAGGTTGCTGCGGTTGTGTTTTACCTTCCATTCTGATAGCAGTATTATGTGTATGATCGTTGTGGTGTACCAGGTGCATAACGATACCAGCACCCAGGATCACCAGAATGATTGGTTTCATGATCTGTAAATCTTGGTTTGAAAAAATACGTTGTGCGTTTTGCGCTTTGCGTGTCGGCAGAATCTTTACTGTGTAGGAAATATTACAGGCTGGAGATTTCCGGTGGTTTAACTCTTTGCCTGAAATTTGCAAAAAGAGTATCCAGAAATTTTTTGATCATTTTACGTTGGAGCTTGCTCCTGTTTGGTTTGATTGAGTAAAGATATATCGAGTTTGAATATTTCCATGGGCCTATACGGTACAAGCGGGACTTGCGGTTTCACAAGTGGTAAAGTATGTATTATGAGCGGCAAAAAGTAGTTGGTTAAAAGGTAAATATGCGGTAGGAAAGGCAATATAGCTTTTTAAACGTTGTTGCAGATCTGTTAATGCCTACCATTATCGTAGATTTTCCATGCCCTGAATTTATATATGGCTTTACCGGAGAGGTATGTTAAAGGCTTATAAACAGAAATTTGCGCAAAACATTGGCAATAAATAAATTTATTCCTACTTTTGCCGCCCATTTCCCGTATGGCTCAACAAGTGTCTCTGCAGAAAGGGACCGCCGGCAGGGAGTAATCGACAAGATTATTAAACATGCCAAAAGTAAAAACAAACTCCAGCGCAAAAAAGCGCTTCAAGGTGACAGGCACAGGCGAGATCACCTTCCAAAAAGCTTTTAAACGTCACATTCTTACTAAAAAGTCTAAAAAACGCAAAAGAGCGCTTAGAAAAGATGGTGTTGTAGGACCTGCAAACAAAGATTTTGTTATGCGTTTATTGCGTCTTAAATAAACAGCCAGTAAGAAATTCAACAATTTTAAATCATTTTGGAAGAAGGGTGTTGCACCCTTTGGCCAGTCTAAATAAGTAAACATGCCTCGTTCAAAAAATGCCGTTGCTTCAAGGGCAAGAAGAAAAAGAATTCTAAAGCAAGCCAAAGGTTTTTATGGCAAGCGTAAAAATGTATATACAGTTGCGAAAAACATTGTAGAAAAAGGACAAACCTATAGCTACGTTGGCCGTAAACTGA
This sequence comes from Panacibacter microcysteis, assembly GCF_015831355.1. NCBI lineage: Bacteria > Pseudomonadati > Bacteroidota > Chitinophagia > Chitinophagales > Chitinophagaceae > Panacibacter > Panacibacter microcysteis. The sequence goes on along the minus strand of NZ_JADWYR010000003.1, from coordinate 370,022 downwards.
AAAAACGTGAATACCGCCAGTTATGGATTGCCCGTATAAACGCAGCAGTAAGAGAAGAAGGAATTACTTACAGCGAGTTTATCAACAAGCTAAATGTAAAAGGCCTGGATATTAACCGTAAAATGCTTGCAGATCTTGCCATGAACGAACCGGAAAGCTTTAAAGCGCTGGTTGCATCTGTTAAGTAACATAATATGATATTATTACATATAAACCGGTAGTTCAACGCTCCCGGTTTTTTTTATTTTGTGATAATATCAAACGTTTATTTTTGTGCGTTCAAATTTTTTCTTTACTGTAATAACTAACCCGAAGGGATGAACAATTCTTACACCTCGCTGGTGAAGCAAACCTTTCACTTTCCACAGGAAGGCTTTGATATTGGAGACAATAACTATCTTGAGTTCAACGACCTTGATCTTAAGGCACTGATAGAGAAATACGGCACCCCGATGAAGCTTACTTATTTACCCAAAATAGGTATGCAGATAAATAAAGCAAAACGAATGTTTGCCGATGCAATGAAAAAGCATAAATACGATGGCAAATATTTTTACTGTTATTGTACCAAAAGTTCGCATTTCTCTTTCGTGGTTGAAGAAGCACTGAAACACGAGATACACCTCGAAACATCTTACGCCTACGATATTGAGATCATTAACAAGCTCTACCAGCGTAAAAAGATCAATAAAGAAACCTTTATTATCTGCAACGGCTTTAAACAGAAAAGCTATACTTCAAGAATTGCCAAACTTATCAACTCCGGCTTTAAAAATGTTATCCCGGTACTGGATAATAAAGACGAACTGAATGCTTATAAAAGAAGCGTGAGACAGCCGTTTAAACTGGGTATACGAATAGCTGCGGAGGAAGAGCCTACTTTTCCGTTCTATACTTCACGTTTGGGTATAAGGGCCAAAGATATCCTCGAGTTTTATGTAGACAACATAGAAGGGTACGAGAATAAGTTTCAGCTCAAAATGCTGCATATATTCCTCAATAAAGGCATTAAAGATGATATCTATTACTGGAGTGAGCTTAATAAAATCATCAACCTTTATTGCCAGCTAAAGAAGATTTGTCCCGAACTCGATTCTATAAACATCGGTGGCGGTTTTCCTATAAAACACTCACTGGGTTTTGAGTATGATTACCAGTTCATGATCAATGAAATTGTTGGCAACATTAAAAAAGCATGCAAAAAAGCCAACGTACCTATGCCAAATATATATACAGAGTTTGGCAGCTACACAGTTGGAGAAAGCATGGCACACATATATAGTGTTATTGCCCAGAAAGTACAAAACGATCGGGAAACATGGTACATGATAGATTCTTCTTTCATAACCACACTACCAGATACCTGGGGCATTGGAGAAAAATTCCTGATGCTGCCGATCAACAAATGGGAAAACGAATATCAGCGCGTAGTACTGGGGGGCATCACCTGCGATAGTCACGATTATTATGATTCAGAAGAACACATCAACGAAGTGTTTTTGCCTAAGATCTCTGAAAACAATGGCAAACCACAGCCTTACGGCATAAGCAATACACAGTCTGACGATAAAGAGCCGTTGTACGTTGGTTTTTTTCATACCGGTGCGTACCAGGACCAAATCAGTGGTTACGGAGGCATTAAACACTGTCTAATACCTTCACCCAAACATATCATTGTTGGCCACGACAAAAATGGCAAACTGGTAGACTGGGTGTATGCAAAAGAACAAACAGCGCAGAGCATGCTTAAAATTCTTGGTTACATGTAATTGTTTTGTAGTAATACCGGCAGCAGTTTTTCATGGCATCACCTGTTGCGTCGCAATCCTTTCATCTGCAGTACAAATGGCATCAAAAAAATTACAGCCATCCTCCGGGATGGCTTTTTTATGAATGGTGCATCATTCGCAAATAATAATACTATTTTGTTCCAAAATTCTTTATGCAAAAAAAACTGCTGCTGCTGGTTGGTGTTTTCAGTTTTGCGTTTTCAGCAAAATCTCAGACAACAACAGAAGATTCAATCAAAACCGTGATCAACAACTTTTTTGAAGCTATGCGTAACGCAGATGCCAAAGCACTCACGGCCTGTTTTACAGATAGTGCCATATTACAATCTGTACATGTAAAAGATGGTAACACCACCATAGCCAATGAAACAGTAAAAGCATTTGCAGATGCCATTGCTGCCATTAAGAAAGGAGATGCTGATGAACGGATAAGGTTTGATGTAATAAAAACAGATGGCGCCCTCGCTGTTGCATGGACGCCATACGAATTTTACTACAAAGGTAACTTTAGCCATTGCGGCGCAGACTCTTACCAGCTTGTAAGGATCAATGGCAACTGGAAAATACAGTACCTGATCGATACAAAAAGAAAAACAGGCTGCCGCTAATTACGCAATCGTTTACACAACTACGTAATAATAGCCAGTACCGCTGACACTAAAAGTGCACAATAGCCTAAAGAAAACCACAATAAATTTCTGTAAGAATAAAGCGGATTTGTACTCTTCTGCCTGGTAGAAAATCCATCTTCATTCAAATGCCTTTTCAATATCCTGAATGAAAAAGCATTGTCCGTTGTTAGTTGCTTGTTCATACGCTTGGGGAGCAATCGTTTACGATAATTAGTTCTGCTCCTTAAATATAAGTATGTTATTTATTATTTATGCCTGTTTTTATAAACATTTGTGCAGAATGTTAAGTATTACTACAACTTGTCACGGTTTGTACTACAAAAACCGCGGTTTAGTCTATACCGGTATAGCGATTACTGTAAAAAGGGTCACCTTCTTTAACTGCCCAAAATAGTAATCCATTACGTTGTTGCGCTACAGGGTGCCGGGCTTTTTGCTGCAGTACAAGAGTGCGACGCAACAACAGCTCAATCATCATTCAAATGCCGGGTTCATTAATGCCTTTTTTCCTTCGTTCTTCCATACAATACAAAACCCTTACTTTTGCGGCAAACACTTGTTAGTATGTGGCTCAATAATATTTTAGAAACCATTGGAAACACTCCGCTTATTAAGTTAAACAAAGTTGTAAAAGATATACCAGGTACCATACTTGCCAAGGTAGACTACTTCAACCCGGGCAATTCCATCAAAGATCGTATGGCATTAAAAATGGTAGAAGTGGCTGAGCAGGAAGGCAAGCTTAAACCAGGCGGAACCATTATTGAATGCACCAGCGGCAATACAGGCATGGGACTGGCACTTGCGGCATGTGTAAAGGGTTATAAATGCATTTTTACCACCACAGATAAACAGAGTAAAGAAAAAATGGATATTCTGAAGGCTGTAGGCGCAGAAGTAATCGTGTGCCCTACCAACGTAGAGCCCGATGACCCGCGCAGCTATTACTCTGTAGCAAGAAGGCTTGAAAAAGAAATTCCCAACGCTTACCTCTGCAACCAGTACGACAACCTGGCCAACCGCGTGGCACATTACGAAACTACAGGCCCTGAAATATGGCAACAGACAGAAGGTAAAATAACACACCTGCTATGTACTGCCGGAACCGGTGGCACAGTTACAGGCACCGCAATGTACCTCAAAGAAAAAAATCCTGGCATACAGGTTTGGGCAATTGATGTGTACGGCTCTTTGCTCACCAAATATTACCAGACCGGCGAGGTGGACATGAGCCAGGTGCACCCGTACATCAGTGAAGGTTTTGGAGAGGACTTTGTACCGCAGAATTACGACATGTCTGTAATAGATCATTTTGAGCAGGTAACAGACAAAGACGGCGCTGTAATGGCAAGGCGCATTGCCAAAGAAGAGGGTATTTTTATTGGCTACAGTGCCGGCAGTTGCCTGCAGGGCTTAATGCAATTAAAAGAGCGCCTGAAAAAAGATGATGTGGTAGTTTGCATTTTCCACGATCATGGAAGCCGCTATGTGGCAAAGATCTACAACGATCAATGGATGATGGAACGAGGTTTTCTTGACGTAAAAACATTTAAAGACATCGTTAACAGCAGGGCCGGGAAGAAACTGGTAACTGTGCAGCCAACACACACAGTTGCAGAAGCAGTGGAGTTAATGAAAAAGTACGATATTGATCAGGTGCCGGTAATGAATGGTAATGGGCCGGTTGGCGCAGTTAGTGAAAATGGGTTATTCAAAAAGGTTTTTAATAACCCCGAAATAAAAACGGCGTCAATACAAAGCGTTATAGAACCGCCCTACCCTGTTGTGGCTTTTGATACACCCGTAGAGCGCCTGGGCAGTCTTATAACCAAAGAGAATGGTGCCGTGCTTGCCAAAGATGACAAAGGAGATTATCACATTGTAACGCGCTACGACGTTATACAAAGCCTGGCCAAATAGAACTGGTTTGATTTTTTGGTACCCGGCAACTGTATTTTATGGCATCGCCTGTTGCGTCGCACACTTGTACTTTCGGTTCAATAGTCAGCAGCGGCCGGCGCACTAAAGCAAACAGTTAAGCGTTACAGTAACAATTATAAAAGCCCGGCTAATAAAGCCGGGCTTTCTATTATCATATGTAATGAATACTACTTAATAACCAAAGCCTTGTCTATCAGAAATTGCAGGTTTGCACGATGTGCCTTTGTTTGCTCATTACCTGCAGCGGCTTTCGCCAGTTTATCCTTTACATTTTTTATTGCACCAAGAGCAGCGGCTTTCGAAGCATCATCATAATCATCTCCTTTATTAATAATCTTTGCCAGCATGGTAACGTATGCGGTTTGCAGGTTTTGCCGGTAAAGATTTACATCGCCTTTCAGGTCAGCATCAAAGATGTTAGCAGTAAGGTCATTCAATATGTTTGCAGGCGCGTATGTATTGCCGTAAAGTGTTGTACGGTTTGCCCTTGCCAGTGTTGAAGCATCCAGTATTTCTTCCAGTACTGCCGTTTGTAAGAAGAAAACATTTTTATCCGGTTTCGGGTCTTCGGGATTACCAAAGAAATTATACCCACGGCGCTGCATTTGCAGGTAAGGAATCAGGTAAGTATCTGCATCAAATGCAGCGGGCGCAAATACATAGGTATTCAAAACCTCCATTGCCTTTTTCTGGTAATCGGCAGGTACAGGCGTAAATGGCACCGCGGAAGCATCCTGGCCTACAAAGCTTCTGTCTACGTAAACGCCACCTACATACATTGCCAGCGGGAGTGCCATAGAATACCGCTGACCGAATAACATGTTGTAGCTACGCCTCATGCTTGCGTACGAAGCGCCGGGTACGGCGTACTTATCTTTTACTTTGCCCATTAATTCGTTTACAAGCTGAAAACGGTTAGCGCTGTAGGTAACCATATCATTACTCATATCCCAGGTTGTTACACGCGGGTCAATACCTCCGCCGGGAAAAGCAATATCTGCATCGTTTCCAAAAATTAATTTAGGCTCGGTGCTGCGGCTTAATATTTTTTGCAAACCTGCATTCTCTTCTGCAGGGGTAAATTGCCGGTAACCATATTCAATAGCCCAGTCATCATACGGCCCGGGAACGGTTGTATAATAATCTCCCTGCTTGCTGCGGTCAAGTGCGGCATTTACGGTTGAATAATCCATTACAGAGCCCGTTACACCATATTTCCTCGTAATACTTTTATCGTTCAGTTCGGCAGGGCTCAGCATCTGGCTTGATTTCATATTGTGGTTGAGCCCCATAGTATGGCCCATTTCATGCAATACCAGTTCGGTAAAGAATTGCTCTTTCAAGGTTACCAGCTCTTCCGGAGCAGTATCAAAACATTCCACCATGGCTACGCCTGCCCCATATTGCATTTGCAAACCCTTGAGCATGTCACAACCCATAAAATGATTGCGCACATTTGCCGGCAGCATTTCCTTCCTGCTCAATGCAGGGAAACCAGTTGGTTTAAATAAATCCTGCTCCCTGTCTATACCTCCCATAAAACCGTAATCGATAGTAATATCAGAACCCAAAATTTCACCTGTTCTCGGGTTAACAAAGCTCGGACCAATAGCATAGCCCAGGTCTGAAGAAACCCAACGGATTACGTTATAGCGTATATCTGCCGGGTCCCATGTTGCTGTATCGGGCATCAGCTTCATTACCACGGCGTTTTTGAAACCTGCCTTTTCAAATGCGAGATTCCATTTGTTACCTGCGTCTAAAATAACCTGCCGTAATTCAACGGGCGTAGTATTCTCCACCCACCACACTATTGGTTTTACGGGTTCACTTATCGCCGCATTGGGATCTTTCTTTACGAGGTTCCAGCGGTTAATGAGATCATGGTAAGGCGTGGCTTTTGTAGAGGTCATGTCATCCTGCTCCTGCGTAAAGAAACCTATCCGCGGGTCATCAAAACGTGGCTTATAATCGTTCTGCGGCATTTCAATAAAACTATGCTGCATTTTTACCCGCACATACCGTGCATCTGTAATCGATTTATCACCATAATTCATGGGTGCGGGATTATCGTAAGCCAGGGAAACAATCACATCTGTATTTTCAGGAAACGAGCGGATCTTCTCATAGCCGGATTTATCCGGTACAAGGCTTCCTACATTAAATAAAACCCCGGGTGGTATATTGGGTGGAAAGTTTGGCTTTACCGGATCAAGCTTCTCGCCGATAAACAAGCCATCTGCATTTACAAGATAACCGAGTGAATCTTCTGCCACTACTTTGTCTGCATAAAACACCGCATCGCTTACATCAACGTTGGCGGCTTTACTTACTGCATTCCCGGGATCGTAATAAAAGTTGGTATTACACCGCATAAAATCAAGCCGGTTGTAAGTCTTCCTTATTTTAAATACCCATGTTTCTCTCAGCATGTTTTGATTGAGGAACAAACTGCCGGGCCCGCCTAATGAAAAGCTCTGATAAATAAATTCTTTGCCAACCTGGTCTTTTTTAATATACAGCTGCAATGTGCCGGTTACGGTATCCTGGTACAATGTAAATAAGCCCCCGATTTTCTTTTTGTCTTTGATCGTAGAAGACCAAATGGAATCTCTCTTTGCAGCAGCAGAATCAATAATTATTTTTGGTTTTGCAGATGCGGGCTTTTTTACCTGCGCCTGTAACATAAAGCATGTACTGCCGAGTACCGCGCACAAGGCAAACGATCTTATTTGCATATAGAATTGGTTTATTTTAGGTGGTATTATAAAAGAATTGATATTAAAGTAATAAATGTCTTAGTCAATTACGAATAAAAATTACAAATGCCGAAACTTTTTTGTGCCCTGCGGCTGCTTACTGCCATAACTGGTTGCATCAAAGAAGCGGTGGTTGTTATTTCTGCGGCTAAAAGTATTAAAGTAGCCAATGATGAACAAATTTCTACCTGCCCGGTTATTACCATCAATGTTTGTTAATTTTAGCACCTTACTTCAATTGTCTCTTTATGAAAAAAATATGCTGCTTTGCCACTGTACTGCTTTGTATGTCTTTCGTGGTTTGCAATAGTGCATCGGCCCAAAAAAATCCTGACCGCGAATATTATAAGATAGTAATCTACCATTATAAAACTGCAGACCAGGAAAAACAACTCGATCAGTATCTCGAAAACGCATTGCTGCCCGCCCTACACAGGCAAAAGGTTGCAGACGTAGGTGTTTTTAAACCGCTTGCCAATGACACAGCCGCGGATAAACAACTTTACATGTTTATGCCATTTAAATCTTTAAAAGACATGGCCGGCGTTGATGCTGATGTAAAAAACGACAAATCTTACCAGGCTGCCGGCACCAGCTACATCAACGCTGTGTATGACAACCCGCCGTATACAAGACTCGAGACAATCATCATTTATGCATTTTCTATGGCGCCAAAAATGCAATTACCACAACTGAAAGCTGCAGCAAATGAAAGAGTATATGAATTACGCAGTTACGAGAGTGCCACAGAAAAAATATTTGCCAACAAAGTACACATGTTCAACGAAGGTGGTGAGGTGCCGCTTTTTAAACGACTTAACTTCAATGCCGTTTTTTATGGCGAAGTTGTTGCCGGTTCTAAAATGCCCAACCTGATGTACATGACCACTTTCGAAAATATGGCCGACAGAGATGCACATTGGAAATCTTTTGGTGAAGACGCGGAATGGAAGCAACTTTCCGCAAAACCCGAGTACCAAAAAAATGTACAGCACATCGATATTATCTTTTTACGCCCGACTACTTATTCAGATTTTTAGTTTGTACAACTTTACTGTTATTTGAAAAGCGTTGCCCACCTTTGGCCAACGCTTTTTATTTTGCCGGTATATGTGCGCATGAAATTAAGTACCCAAAAACACACGCTGATCGTGCCTTGCTGAATATTGATATGCAGCACAAGAGTGCGACGCAAGGAACGCTTTACAGTAGCAATGGTGCCTGGTTCAAAAAAAAATATGGATACCAGCTAATCACCCTGGTTGGGCATCGTTGCGTCGCAATCCGTTCATCTGCAAAACACCTATTGGGCTTCAGTTTCAGGGCACAGCCAACGCAAAAAAGAAAAAGGCCATCCGAAACCGGACAGCCTTTTTTTATGGTTCTCATGTGTGTGTTTATTCTTTTACAATCCTTGAAGTATACACTACTTTGCCGGTATTGTCTGTAACCTTTACAAAATAAACGCCTGCGCTTACTTTAGACAGGTCAATTTTAGCAGTATGTGTGTTTGCACTTAGTGCTGCAACAGCCACACCGTTTACATCATACACCCTTACTTCGTGCTTAACAGAAGAGGCCGGTAGATTGATGTACAGGAAGGAAGTAACCGGGTTTGGATAGACTTTTACCGCACCACCATTATTCAGGGTTATTGCTTCATTGACTGCCGCATTTACACTACGTGATGCAGTACCTGTTGTTACTTTCAATACATAACAATTAGCCGCGTCAAATGCACTGTTTTTAGCAGTTACGCGTACAGCATAGTTGCCCGGTGTTAATGTTGTATTGATTGTTTCATTTGCTGTGCCTGCATTTTTAGATTGCCCAACAATTGTATTGGCACTGTTGATGAGCGCAAGATCACAGTTGATCGGCAGGTTAGTAAGTGTGATGGAAACAGTACCGCCATTTGTTACAGTAAAACGATAAAAGTCTTTATCACCTGCCACGCTTATATTGCCATACACATCTGTGTTGAATGGAATTACTGCACCATTGGCCGCTTTGTTGTTGTTGTTTGTATCGTACTGGCCAAGGCATGAAGGACCTGTACCGCCAATAGCAAAATTTGCATTGGAAATATCGAAGAAGATATTGCCAACAGCCTCTACTTTTATACGGCAGGTGCTGCTGGTTACATTGGGTAATGTTACCACCTCACTTCCATCATTAGCAGTATTTGCAGCCAGTACGGTATTGAAATTAAGACCGCCGTCTGTAGAGAGGCTGATCTTTACATTCGCACAATTGATTGGGGCAGCATTGGTACCTGCCACGTCCCAGGTAATGGTTTGTTGCGTACCACCATTCCAGCTAACATTTGTGTTTGGCTGTGTAACCACAAACGGACCAGCAGTTGCAGCCACAGTTACGGTCATTTCATCGCTCATGTTGTTACCACCGCCTACATGGTTGTCTCTTACTGTAAAGCGGAAGTTAAGATCACGCGCTACAGAAGGTAAAGCTTCCCAGGTAGAAGTGGTTTGCCCGGCGAGTATTGTTGGCAATGCCGGGAAAACTCTTACCGGCAAAATGCTGTCGTTATATACGCGGAATACGGGGCCTGTTGTTGAAGTGGCAGAAGGGAATTTATTAGAAGTGCCACCTTCAAAAACATCAACCTGCTCCCAAATATAAGTGAGTGCATCGCCGCCGTTTACGTCAGCACCAGCGCCCGTTAAAGCAAAAGGTGTTGATTTTGGTATGGTATAGTTTGCACCTGCATTGGCAGTTGGTGCAGTATTGCCTGTATTTACTGTAACCGGGCATGTACTACCATTACCTGTTTTTGTATAGTTAGAAACCTGTGCAATGCTTACCACGCTAAAGAGGTCATCTGAATGCGCCTGTACATCGGTGCTGCCGGTAATACCTGCATAGCCCATGATGGTAGAGCCGCTGCCTGGTTCGATGTTTGCGCCGGAGCCTTCATTGCTGTAAGTAAATGTATGGTTGGCGCCAAACTGGTGACCCATTTCATGTGTCCAGTAGTCTATGACCATGTATTCGATAAGTGAAGGATCGTAATAGGCAGTAAAACCGCTGCCTTTGGACGAGTTGGTACAAACACAGCCAATACAGCCTGCATTACCGTTGTTATCACCAAAGGTTGGTACTTTACCAAGCAGGTGACCTACATCGTAATTACCACTTCCAATGCGTTCGTCAATTGTTTGTTGCGTTTTCGAGTTCCAGGAAGAACCAAACAATGGTGGTTTTGTTGGCCATGGATCGGTTGCAGGATCGAGAAACACGAGTGTATCTTCATCTGCAACATATTGCAGCCTTGCACCAAAATCTCTTTCATATACTGCATTGGCTCTTACGATGCATGTAGTAAGTACATCCATCACCTTTGCAATTCTTTGTGCGTCGCTCGTTTCTGTACCATCCAGGAAGAATTGGGAAAATTCACCGTTTACACAAAGTGCAAGGTCATATGTACGAAGTTTGCCATCATCTGCATTGCCGGTTAAAGCTGATGACCTTGCTGTATTACCTAACGAAGCTGCTACCGCTTTATCCATCTCGCATTTAAAACCTGCAGACCTGTCTGCCTCGTTTCTTGCATTTACCACATAAACACTGTTTGCTTTATCGGCAGGGTTTATATAGTAAGTAGGTTTTGTAGCAGATACCACCATTGCGTGAAAGCCTGAAGGTGTAACATCAAAATATATTGATGCGGTTTTGTCATCAATACCCTGGCCAATGTAAGTTTTGATACCCGGATATTTTGCAGCTAGTTTCGGAGCCATTACAGAAGATTCAGTGATGCGGAATTGTTCAAACCTGCCTTCTGCATTTGGAACGGAGATGGTCTTTGACGATTTTGAAACCGGGATCGCTTTCTCAGACAATGTGTTTAGCAGATTGCTTTTTAGTTCCGCCTCCTGCAACCTGAAAAAGCGAAAATCTGCTGGTTTAAAGTGCTTGTTGAATGCAGTTTTTGCTTGCTGGCTAAGCGATGACTCAGTAGCCTGTTTCCATAAGTCCTTATCATTCTGAGCATGTACGGATGCTGTAAATCCTCCACATACTAATGACAGGAGTAGAAGTCTTCTCATTTGATTTGGTTTTGGTTTAAAATTATTACAGGGGCATAAACTGGTTATCCAGGGTACGTCTCTGTTTGCAATTTAAATGATTTGAAACAGGATGAAATTGAAAATTTTTTAAGCCATGATAAAAAATATCAAACAAAACCGCGATTTATTTAATTATTTTTCTTTTCACTAAACAGATCGCAAAAAAATTTAAAGCAATAAAAAAGCAAAAGCCCGCTTACGCAGGCTTTTGCACAATATGTTTTCAATAACCCGTTAACTAACCCCGGTAACCTGCACAGTTTTATCAATTTTAAGGATCAGGCCCTGTAAAACTTTACCTGGACCAACTTCTGTAAATTGAGTGGCCCCGTCTGCAACCATTGCCTGTACACTCTGCGTCCATTTTACTGCGCCGGTAAGCTGGTCAATAAGGTTTGTTTTAATTTCTGCGGCCGAAGAAACTGCCCTTGCAACTACATTCTGGTACACCGGGCAGGAAGGCTCATTAAAATGCGTATTCTGAATAGCTGCAGCCAGTTCTTCCCTGGCCGGTGCCATAAGAGGGGAATGGAAAGCACCGCCTACAGGTAATACCAACGCTCTCTTTGCACCTGCAGCCTTCATTCTGTCGCAGGCTATTTCAATACCTTTTACAGAGCCGCTTATTACAAGCTGACCCGGGCAGTTATAATTTGCAGCAACAACTACCTCGCCTGTTTCTGCCTGCACGGCTGCACAAATCTCTTCCACTTTTACATCGTCCAATGCCAATACAGCCGCCATGGTAGAAGGTGCAACATCGCAGGCTTTTTGCATGGCGCCTGCCCGTATGCTTACCAGCTTTAACGCATCTTCGAAACTTAATGTATTGTTGGCTACGAGCGCAGAAAATTCACCGAGTGAGTGACCTGCAACCATATCGGGCGAAGCGCCACCGATGGTTTTGTAGGCTATAACAGAATGGAGAAAAACTGCAGGCTGTGTTACGTTGGTTTGTTTTAGCTGTTCATCTGTACCGGTAAACATGATCTCACTTATGCGAAAACCCAGTATATCGTTGGCCTGCTCAAATAACTGCTTAGCATTTTCATTGCTTTCGTACAGGTTTTTTCCCATGCCGCTGAACTGTGCGCCCTGGCCGGGAAATACAAATGCGTGTTTACTCATATATCATTATTAAGTGGTCAAAAATAAACAGGTTAATGGTATAAACAATGAATGAGGTAATGGTTGTACAATCCGGGATTTTTGCAGGTAAAATTTGCGGTGATCGCAGCACATGCAAGCACTGGTTACACCTGCTTTCAAAATTAATGGGGCAATAAAAAAGGGATAGCACTCGCATCCCTTGTTGAATATTTCAGTTAAACATCATCTTGCGTGGACTGGTGACCTGATCGCTACAGTTGCCACATAAACGGAACGCACAAGTGAGTGACACAACAGGCGATGCCACATGTGCCAATGCCTGTAACATTACCTGCTAAGATCTGCACTGATGAGCTTTACAAACTCGCTGCGCGTGGTATCTTTTTCAAACTCACCATAAAATGCTGAAGTGGTAGTAACAGAGTTTTGCTTTTGCACGCCACGCATCATCATACACAAATGTTTGGCTTCTATAACAACCGCAACGCCAAGCGGGTTAAGGCTTTCGCGAATGGCGTCCATTACCTGCACGGTTAAACGCTCCTGCACCTGCAGCCTTCGTGCAAACACATCTACCACACGTGCAATCTTACTTAAACCCGTAATCCATCCGTTTGGAATATAGGCTACGTGCGCCTTGCCAATGAATGGCAACATATGGTGTTCGCACATACTGTATATTTCAATGTCTTTTACAATAACCATCTCGCTGATAGGCTCATGAAATTTGGCAGAGTTAAGGATATCAACCGCATTTAGAGAATAGCCCTGCGTTAAATACTGCATGGCCTTTGCAATGCGCTCCGGCGTTTTCAGCAGCCCTTCACGGTCAGCATCTTCGCCAATCAATTCCAGTATATTTTTATAATTAACCACCAGGTTTTCTGTAACCTGCTCATCGTATGTTTCTTTTTTTGTGTAACCCATTGTAGTTTTTATTTTTTGTGAGCCAGACTTTTGAATAAGTATTAAGCACCTGTTGCGTCGCACTCTTGTACACCGTATCATGCATCAGCTCTTCCGGGTGTATCAGCGTTTAACGTGGAAAGCTGTTTACAATGCAAGTGCGTTTCATCACTGTCAAACCGGGAATTCAACAAAGTTGCGTGGTGTTTCGTACAGCCGCACCTGCAGATCGAAGCGTGTATCGATCCTGGCACGCAACAAGTCGTAAATAACCATTACAATATTTTCTGCTGTCGGGTTCAGCGTTTTGAATTCGGCAGTATCGAGATTGAGGTTTTTATGGTCAAATCTTTCCAGCACATGTGTGTTGATGATGTTGCTGAGTTCTTTCATATCGATCACATAGCCTGTATCGGGGTTTGGTTCGCCGGTAACTTTTACTTCCAGTTCATAATTATGCCCGTGATAGTTAGGGTTGTTGCATTTGCCAAACACTTTGTCATTCATTTCATTGCTCCACGCAGCGTTGTGCAACCTGTGCGCTGCATTGAAATGCTCCTTCCTGTATACTGCTACTTTTCTGCTCATAATATTTAAATTAAGGAATTACTGTTTTACCTGCAGTTAATTTCCTTATTTCTTCAAGTGCCACTAATAACAGGGCGAACGTTAAAAAGTTTAGTCACCATAATATTCTACGTAAATACGGGGTGTTTCATACAACTTTATACAGTGCAACTGTACATTGGCGGGTAAATGAGGAGTTAACTGGTTCCATATTCCTATGGCAAGATTTTCTGTACTACACATTTTATCAGCAAGGAATGCAACATCGAGGTTGAGATTTTTATGGTCCACTTTTGCAATTACATGTTCTTTTATAATAACCTTGAGCTTCTTTACATCCATCAGGAAACCCGTGTCAGCATCGGGTTCTCCTTTGATTGTTACAAACAGGTCGAAGTTGTGACCATGCCAGTTTTCATTGGCACATGGGCCAAACATTTCTTCATTCTTTTCTTTACTCCACTTTGGATTGTAAAGTTTATGTGCGGCGTTAAAGTGTTCTAATCTTGTGAGGTAAACCATCTCGCTCAGGAAAATTTTGGCAAAGGTAATGCAATGAAATAAAATGAGGTGTTGCTGCAAAACACAGTGCCTTCTACTGCTTCATTATTGGCAGTTACCTGTATTTTTTTATGCTTATGTGGTCAAATAAAAAAACTTCTTGCATATGTTGGCGGGTAAACTTATCTTACAGCAGTTTTTTAAGGGTTTAGGGTTGAAAAAAGCCGCGATAGTCTTATCGTGGCTATTTTTTTGCACCTAAGTAAAATTTGTTTTTCGCCACAATAAACAGGTATTTACTACACAAAAAAAAGCCCCTCACGAATGTGAAGGGCATTAGCAAAGCAAGCAACAGCAGAAAAAAATCAAAATACATTGTATCCAAAACTTACATAGTATAATCCGCCTATGTAAGGATTACCAAATGCGTTGCGGTAATAATTGTTGAAAAGGTTTGTAGCACCCAGCTTGACAAGGTTTTTGCTTTTGCCGAGTTTATAACTCAGTAAAAGGTCCATCGTACCAAAAGATGGTATGGTACCGGAACCGAATGTACCTTCCCAACTTACATCGTCCTGCCATTTATAAAGTACGTTAAAGCCAAGGCCTTTGTAAACATTTGCATTACCAAAACCAAGGTTGTAACGAATCTTAGGTGTGTTGAAGAACGTTACAAAATCTTCCGGTACGTCCTGCAGCTGATCTCCATAAACATTGCCTTTAATGGTATAACCTTTACCCGCAGAGTACTCAGCTCCAAAACCCCAGCCGGTTGCTTTTACAGGTGTAGGACTGTTTTTAACGAAAGAGTAATTCGTCGAAGTAAACGGACTCAGCAGTTCGCCGTAAGTAGCGGCCTCGCTCATACTTTGGCCACCTGCTACTGCTTCTCTTCCTATAAAGTTTTTATACTTGCTGGTATAAAAATAAGCGTCTATCAAAAGTTTTTTGGCGATGATACCGCGATAACCGATTTCAAAAGACTGCATCGATTCCGGAACAACCGTTTTTAACTGCACACGTTCCAGCAATGTAGGATCGGCAACACCGGTTTGGGCGTAGGCTGCCCGGTAATTAACCACGCTCTGTGCGGAAAATACGGGATTTGAAGTAGAGAATTTATAATAGTCATTAAAGCCTGGTAAGCAACCTATCAGGATACTGCCTGGTGTTCTGAGATTGATCCACTGATCCTGGTTTGTAGGAAACCGATAGGCTTGTTGATAAGAAAGCCTGATGTGATTGTCTTTAGCAACTTTTACAGACGCCGTTATGCGGGGAGTGAACCGGCCTTCAAAGTTTTGATTTTTATCAAATCTTCCGGAAGCAGACAACTTGAGAACATCTTTCAGCAGTGATTTCTGCAACTGCATAAATGCACCAACCTCTGAAATTTTTATGGACCCAAGGCTGTCGGGATCGTCTGCGAAAATAGTGCCGTTAGATTTAAGATCGTACCACCGATAACTTGCCCCAACCAAAACATCTATCACCTTTATATATGGGGTAAGATTATACTGCCCTTCAAAATGGTAAACGCCTGATTTATCTTTAAACTGAGAGCCACCCTCTCCTATTGATGTAGTGGTTGCTTTATTAAACGCATCCTGGAATTCTTTGGAGCCGGGTGCGAATCTACCTTGATCCGCATAGCCCCTAGCTGTAGTATGTGCTTGTGCTGAAGGCAGTCCGGATAATACAGCATCAGTATAAACAGCAGTATATTGTTGAAACCAGACAGAGTTTGCCTTCCAGGCATTATTTATAGATAGTGCGGTTAACGTTGAAGCATACGAGTCGCCAGAGTTCTCCTGTGTTGTGTATGCTCTAAACAGCCAGTTTGGGTTTTTTATCTCAAATTTATACTGTCCAATCCTGAAGTTTTTTAATGAATACCTGTCTGCTCCAGTATAAACACTTGTCCCTGACCCCCAATTGGCTGTTAACGACATTTGAGTAGATGGGGTAATGTTAAAATATAATCCAGCATTAAATTTGAGGTTTTTAGCATCGTAATCTACAATATCTTTTTCCTGATAGCCTGTGCGACTTACAGCCTGAGCACCATATACGTCCTTATACTGAGCAGGATTTAATGACGGACCAAAATATCCTGCATAAAATGGAAGGAAAGCATTTAAAGGAGCAGTAGCAGGATTCGCTGCGAGAGTAGCTTTAACATCCGTATAAGGCATGGAACTAATTAACTGATTCAACAAATCCGTTGTACCTGGTGGCAATGTAGGAACACCTTGAAAGACCGCAACTTGTGCAAAACTTTTAAGTCCAGCGCTTGCTTCATCACCGAAAATATTTACACCATCATAATTTGGATCTGAAGCTCTCGTTCCACCGTTTGGATCTATTTTACTTAAAACGTTGTTACGCAAAAGATTGGTGCTGTCATTTGCCTGCCAGTCATTTGCCTTTATATATTCGGCGCCCACTTTAAACGCGAATTTTTCTGACACCTTTTTACCCCATCTGAAACTCCAGTCATAAAAAGGTGCAGCATTATGTCTTGAATCATTAATATGGTTTACTCCCTGCTTGATTTGGAAACTTACACCCTGGTATTTAAAAGGATCTTTACTGGATACAAGCAACGTACCGTTCATGCCCCCCGAACCATAGAGTGCAGAAGATGCACCGGACAACAATTCCATATTATCAACATCCAGTTCAGAAAGCCCGATCACATTACCCACAGAAAAATTAAGGCTTGGTGCCGCGTTGTCCATACCATCTACCAATTGGTTGAAACGTAAATTACCGCTGCCATTAAACCCTCTTGTACTAACTGTTTTAAAAGTATAGCTGGATGTTGTAATGTCAACACCTTTTAAGTTATTCAATGCATCATAATAACTGGCACCCGGCGTGTTTCTTATAGTTGATGCGTTAACACGCTCTATTGAAACCGGTGCTTCCATTATTCTTTGCGGTAATTTGGTTGCAGCTACCACGATATCCTGGCCAAGTGCATAAGAAACATTTAATTCTACAGTAACTTCTCCCCCGTTGTATTCCACTTCTTTTGTTTCAAAGCTGATAGCGCTTACCACTAATGTAAACGGAGGCTTTTGTGAAGTAGTAAATTTAAAGTTTCCCTTGTCATCGGTATATGCACCTATTGCTGAACCTTTGATAACGACAGATACCGCGGAAACAGATTCCTTGGTAGTGCTGTTTAAAATCTTTCCTGATACTGTTGTTGTTTGAGCAAAACTTTTAAAACTGATTAACAGGGCGACAAAGCAAATCACTGGAATGCACTGACTCTTTCTCATGAGGATGTTAGTTTAAATTAAGTTGAACAGGCAATGATAACAATTGTTATTTTTCTCGTAAAATTTTTATTGTCCACATTTGTGCAGATAAATTACGCTATTTAATCTGTAATACCATGCTGTAAACCCATAAAGAGATAATTTTGGCACATGGCAAACTTTACATTCCCTCACCAAACCTCCTTTTATAAAGGAAAAGTAAGAGACGTTTATACTATTAATAATCAATGGCTGGTAATGATAGCGAGCAACCGTATTTCTGCCTTCGATGTTATTTTACCAAGACCGATACCTTATAAAGGACAGGTTTTAAATCAAATAGCTGCTTACATGCTGGGGGCCACCCAGGATATTTGTCAAAACTGGTTATACGCCACCCCTGCGCCCAATGTTGCCATCGGCAAAAAATGCGAACCATTCAAAATTGAAATGGTCGTGCGTGGCAACCTTACGGGGCATGCATGGCGCACCTACAACGCTGGCAAAAGAACACTTTGCGGTGTACAAATGCCGGAAGGTCTAAAAGAAAACGACTTTTTCCCCTCTCCTATTATAACGCCTTCCACAAAAGCTTCTGAAGGCCACGATGAAGACATCTCAGCAGAAGAAATTATCGCCGGTGGCCTTGCAACAAAAGATGAGTGGGAAACGCTTTGCAAATACACTTTGGCTCTTTTTGCCAGGGGTAAAGAAATTGCTGCCAAACGCGGCCTTATACTCGTGGATACGAAATACGAATTTGGCAAACTGAAAGACCAGATTGTTTTGATGGATGAAATTCATACACCCGATTCATCGCGCTATTTCTATGCAGATGGTTATGAAGAACGCCAGCAAAAAGGCGAACGCCAGAAGCAACTTAGCAAAGAGTTTGTACGCGAATGGCTTATTGCCAACAACTTTATGGGCAAGGAAGGGCAAACAGTGCCTGACATGACTGATGAATGGGTTGACACCATCTCCAAACGCTACATAGAATTATACGAGCAGGTTATTGGCGAGCCTTTTAAACCGAAGGAACTGAGCGACGAAGAAACATACGAATGCATCATTTCAAGCCTCAGCAACTTTAGCGCTTAACACCAATACCAGTTTACAGCAACCATACAACTGCCCATGCAACTGAATACGGCTATTTTCGATATGGACGGACTTTTGATCGACAGCGAACCACTCTGGAACGAAGCAGCAGCAGAAGTTTTCAGGATGTACGGCGTTTCCCTTTCTGAAGAACAATATCATTCCACTACAGGTTTGCGTACAAAAGAATTTGTGCAATGGTGGTTTCAGCATTTCAACCTGGGCGATGCAGAACATGCCCGTGCAGAAAAACTGATCTTCGAAAAAGTAATTGAAAAAATAGAACAGAAAGGCAGAGTTATGCCGGGCGTGCCGTACATCTTCCGCTTCTTTCATGAGCGCGGTTTTAAAATAGGCATTGCATCTTCTTCACCGCTGGGTATGATTGATAAGGCTATTGAAATGTGCGGTCTGCAACAGTTTGTGCAGGCAAAGGCGTCGGCAGAAAACTTACCCCATGGCAAGCCACACCCACAGGTTTACCTGGATTGTGCCCTTGCATTAAATGCAGACCCGCTGGAATGTATTTGTTTCGAAGATTCATTTCCCGGTCTTATTGCCGTAAAAGCAGCCCGCATGAAATGCGTGGTGGTGCCACATTTCAGCCAGCAAAAGAGTGAGAAATGGGTTATTGCAGATCTCAGGATTTCATCATTACAAAATTTTGGCGAGCTGCATTTAAACCTGATGCAGTAAGTTTTTGTAACCGGCAATCGTTTTTCATGGCATCGCCGGTTGTGTCACTCACTTGTACTGATGGTTTTTATGGCATCTTTTCGTTGCGCTTTCCTCCCACTTCCTTATGATCACTCTTCTTTATTAAGTTTTGCAACACCGCAAATAAAATGGTTGTAAAAAGCTTACGCCGGTAGCACCTTGCTGCATAATGATATGCAGTACAAGCGTGCGACGCAACCAAAGTTTAATAGCAGCACTGCTGCCGGGTACATAAAAAAAACTCCCGCAAAAATTGCAGGAGTTTCGATAAAAAAATATGATTAACTAAGCAACTGCATTTTTAACGAGGTCAGCAGCTTCGCTTAACTGAATTGCACTCTGTACTTTAAGACCACTTTCATCTATAAGCTTCTTTGCTTCTGCTGCATTGGTGCCCTGTAAACGAACAATGATAGGAATGTTGATATTGCCCAGTTTGTTATATGCTTCAATAACACCGGCCGCAACCCTGTCGCAACGCACAATACCGCCAAAAATGTTGATGAGGATGGCTTTTACATTTGGGTCTTTCATGATTATGCGGAAACCGGCTTCTACCGTTTGCGCATTTGCGGTACCGCCTACATCAAGAAAGTTGGCAGGCTCTCCGCCACTCAGTTTGATCATATCCATCGTAGCCATGGCCAGGCCTGCGCCGTTTACCATACAGCCAACATTACCATCAAGTTTTACAAAGTTGAGGTTAAACTGACCTGCTTCTACTTCTGTAGGGTCTTCTTCTGTAATATCTCTCATTGCTGCAAGATCCGGGTGACGCATCAATGCATTCTCATCAAGATTCATTTTACAGTCAACCGCAATTATCTTCTCATCACTTGTTTTGAAAAGCGGGTTAATCTCAAGCATGGAGCAATCGAGCCCCACATACGCGTTGTACAGGTTGGTTACAAACTTTACACAGTTTTTAAAAGCCTCGCCGCTAAGACCGAGGTTGAAGGCAATCTTTCTTGCCTGGAAACCCTGCAGGCCACCACCCGGGTGTACCCATTCTTTATAAATTTTCTCAGGTGTGCTGTGCGCAACTTCTTCAATATCCATTCCGCCTTCTGTACTGTACATAATTACATTTTGTCCTTTTGCACGATCGAGAAGGATAGACAGGTAAAATTCTTTTACAGGGTTTGGACCGGGATAATACACATCCTGTGCTACCAGTATCTTGTTTACCTTTTTACCCGCAGCACCTGTTTGAATGGTTACCAATGTATGACCTAAAATATTTTTGGCAATGCTGCTGATATCTTCAAGGCTCTTTGCCACGGCTACACCGCGCTGTTCAGTGCCCTCTATTTTACCTTTACCACGGCCACCCGCATGAATCTGGGCTTTAACCACGGCAAAATTGTTTCCTGTTTGTGTTTTAATCTGGCGATACGCTTCTTCGGCGCTCATTACATTATCCACCGCAATGCCTTCCTGTACGGGCACATTGTATTTTTTCAGCAGTTCTTTTGCCTGGTATTCATGTAGGTTCATACTGTAAAATTTGGTTGCGAAGATAGGAGTAAATGAAACAAGTTACAAGCCGTGAAAAAACGATCAAATCTGTTATTTGGTTTACGTTGCAAAAACAGTTTTATGCTGCCTGCAAACATTACTCAATATTTTTTTACAACCCGGTTAAACGTGATCTATGCTATGTCTGCTTCAAATAACCTTGTGCCCGGTTTTTAATTTACAACGGGAATTTATATCTTGCCTATGTAACAATCGTAAAGCCTGCAAAACAACGATACCCGAAAGAAAGATTTTACTGTTCCTTACCCGTACATGTTGACTGCAGGCTGATACGCACATGAATGGCACAATTTTTCCTGAACAAAAGTTTTCCTGTTAAGAGTTTCTCTGTTTAAGCAACCAACTGTTCAATACCTCCATCTTTCTATACCTATGATGACTGCATCTTATTTACCACGCATGTGGACACACCAAATAATTGTATTATGACCAAAACACTTACCCAACTAACATTTGTACTGTCGCTTCTGCTTTTCTCATCTTTGCTGCGTGCACAACAAAAGCCCAATGTTATTTTTATCGTAGTAGATGATCTTGGGGCCGTATTTGAGGCATACGGCAACAGCGACGTGCCTACACCTAATTTCTACCGGCTCATGGAACACGGCACAATGTTTAAACAGGTGTATTGCCAATACGCGCTGTGCAGCCCAAGCCGGGCAACACTCCTTAGCGGCAAAAGACCAAACTCTACCGGCGTACTAAACAATGGCACCAGTATTCGTGTAAAACTGGGCGCCGATTATAAATTTTTACCGGAGTACTTTCAAAGCCTTGGCTATTATACTGCCAAATTTGGGAAAATGACCTGTGGGCACGAAGAAGAAATAGCCTGGAACTATTACTACGACAGCGTTTCGGGAGATGGCATTTCCGGTATTGGCGGCTCGCCCAAATGGTGGGTAGATACATCCCGCAAAATAGTGGAAGACACGAGGAGCGGCGTATTTACAACAGCTATGATCAGGCATATGCAGCAACCCGGAACAGGCAAACCCTATTTCTACGCACTGGGCCTGGAAGCGCACAATGAATTTGATCCCATTCTGTCTGCATGGAACAAAATTGGCGATGCTGCAACACAGCAATTATTGCCTGTAGACCTTGCAGGCACTAAAACAAACGTATACGGAAACGGGTCTGGCAACATTACGCTGCCCAATACCCCGGTAAACGACGCAGACGACATACCGCTACCGGCGCTGAAAAGCCTGGAACAATATCCCCCGGATGAGTGGCGCAACATAAGGCATGCATACTACGCCGAAATAACACAGGTGGATGATTTGATCGGTAAGGTAATGGACGAACTGGACACCGAAGATGCGTGGAAGAATACCGTGGTAGTATTTACAAGTGATCATGGCATACAAACAGGCGAGCACAACGGCCTTTGGTTTAAACAAACACTGTTTGAAGGAGCGTTAAGAGTTCCGCTCGTGGTATGCGCGCCGGGTAAGCCTGCAGGCATTCACAACAGCCCGGTCGAATTGGTTGACCTATACGCGACTCTCGCAGAACTTTGCAGCCTGCCCATACCTGCAGACCAGGAAGGTTCGAGCCTGGTACCGTTGCTTGACAGGCAAAATGTGCGCTGGAAAGCCGCAGCCTTTGCACAGGTAAGAAGGGTTGACAGGCAAGGCAGCAGCGACACTACACTTTCCGATGCGGTAAGAACAACTCAATACCATTATAACTCATGGGGTGTAGATGGAGAAGAACTCTACGACATCATTAATGACCCTGATGAATTTACCAATCTTGTTACCAACCCCCAATATGCAGGTGTGTTGGATACCATGCGTAATTTATTAGTGAATAACTGGCAGGGGGCAAAACCACCAAAGTATAAGACAAAAACATTTTACAGGGATGCAGATGGCGATACATACGGCACAAGAGCAGACACCATTATTGCATATTTTGCCCACAAAGGGTATGTGTCAACACCGGGCGACTGTAACGATACAAAAGCTTCTGTAAACCCGGGCGCTGCAGAAAAGACCTGCAATGGCTTAGATGATAACTGTAACGAGATAATTGATGAAGGAAAGGTTTTACCAAAAATAGCACCTACCGGCAGCCTTGATATTTGTATCACAGATTCTGTTTTACTTACCGTTAGTAACCCGTTGCCAAACTCTGCTTATCAATGGAGCAGGGGCAATGTAGATATTGCCGGTGCAACGGGCATCTCGTTTACAGCAAAACTGGTGGGGAATTACCGGGTGGTTGCAACCAATACCAAAGCTGGGTGCAGCAGCACTTCCGGCGTTACAAAGGTTACCAATTCCTGTCCTGCAACAGCATTGTCGGCTGTTGGCAGTAACGCAGTAACAACAACTGTACAACCCATGGCTCACACGTTGTACCCAAATCCATCCAAAGGTGTGATCAATGTACAATATACAGCCCTGACCAACCGGGACATTAACCTGCAGGTGACAGACCTGGCAGGCAAAACATTGTTCACCCAAAAACGCAGCAGCAGCAAAGGTGCAAACACCTTTAGTCTCGATCTGTTGTCACTTACCTCGGGTGTTTACTATCTCTACATAACAGAAGATGTCAATCACAGCCGGATGAAATTTATTATACAGCATTAATACTGCCAGAATATTATTCCTTAAAGAAGCGCCGCTCATACATACGGCGCTTCTTTTTTACAGTATTTTTGATGTATGAACCGTATAGAAAAATTACAGGCTTACCTGGAGAAATCTCCTGATGATAATTTTCTGAAACACGCACTTGCACTGGAGTTCAGGAAAATGAATGACGATGCCATGGCGAGAAAGCTTTTTGAAGATATTCTTACAAAAGATCCGTCTTACGTTGGCTCTTATTACCAGTTGGGAAAACTGCTCGAAGAACTGGGCGAAAAAGAAAACGCTGTTGCATGGTATGAGAAAGGCATGACTGCTGCAAGAACGGCGAAAGATAATCACGCATACAACGAACTGAGAAGCGCATATGAAGAACTTATTGATTAAATTAGCATACTACCGCGGAAGTAGCTCACCTGGTAGAGCGACAGCTTCCCAAGCTGTAGGCAGCGGGTTCGAGTCCCGTCTTCCGCTCACAAAAAAACCGTCGTAAAAGACGGTTTTCTTTTTTTTAGTTTGCAGGCTTGCGCTCTTTCATTTGTTCTCTCATTCGCTCATCCATTTCCTTCATTTTCTTCACCTGTTCGGCTGTTAGCCCGGCATTTTTTAAACGCTCGTACATTTCCTTTTTCATAGCCTCCATCCTGGTGCGCTTATCGCCTTCCTGCAGGGATTGATCGGTCATAACAGCCCTCATTTTAGGCTGCATTTCCTGTCTTATCGCCACTACCGAATCTATCATTACGTCAGAAAGATTGAGCGAATCTTTCAACCGCTGTCTCATGGCCTCTTTCATCTGGCCTTTCTGGCCGCCGCCTTGCGCAGATGCGCTCAAAGCAAAAAACGATAAAGCCACAACGAGTACTACTGAGCATATTTTTTTCATAACCTGTCTTTTGTTTAAATGTGTAGTAAAGTGACTGATAAAAAACGGTATAGCTTAATGATGTGCTTTATTAAATTGCTAAAATTTGTAAAGAAAAATATGAGCCAGGCATTTGACCGCTCATCAGCATCGTTGCGTCGCACTCTTGTACGCCGGAATGTTAACGCGACTGCAGCCCCCGGTATCAGTCACTAAGCACTGTCCGCAACTTCCTGAAGTAATCAGCAGCATACAAAAGCCTGCTGCCATACCAGCTAAACATTTCACCATCTGCCAGCATAACCTTTACACCAGGCAATACATGTTTTAGTTCATCAATATGTTTTTCTTTGAACGGGAAGGGTTCAGATGAGAGTAAAACCACTGCAGGGTTTAAATCCTTTATCTCTGCCACAGTAATAACAGGGTAGCGATTTTTTGCAACGCAAACATTTTCGAAACCACAATATGCCAGCATATCACTGATAAACGTATCTCCACCAACAGTCATGTAGGGGTCTTTCCAAATGAGGTAACATACACGAATCTTACGATCGTTACCAACTGGCTGTTTAAAAAATTGACTAATGCGTGTGGTGATCTCTGCTGCCCGTGTTTCCCGTGCCGTAATGGCACCGATAGTATTGATCATAGCCAGTGCATCGACGAGTGTGTTTACATCACTGATCCATACCGGTGCAAAAGCCGAGAGCGCCTCTACCTGTTCTTTCACATTCTCTTCTTTGTTTGCAATAATAAGGTCCGGTTGAAGGGCTTTTACTTTTGCAATGTCCACATTTTTTGTACCACCTACCCGTTGCTTTTGCCTGAACCACTGTTCGGGATGCACGCAAAATTTTGTAATACCTGCCACTTCTTTATCAAGGCCAAGATCGAATAACAGCTCTGTTTGCGAAGGAACGAGTGAGACAATACTGCGTGGTGGATGATGCACTAAAGTAACAATGCGCTGTAACTGGTCTTTAATCCGGAACATGCAATAAAGATAAAAGCTAAACAGCTTATGACAATTTTATGCGTGCTGCTTTACCATTGAGACGTTTGTGGCGAAATATATGCGTTGAATTTTGTATGTGAAGCACTGCCTGTGTTCACGGTATTAACCATTGCTGTTTGCAACCACAGGTTACATGCTCCCGGTGTGGCACAGCCGCAGCGCTATCTGCCTGTGATCGCTGCAGCCGCCATAAAATACTATTGTACAAGTGAGTGACACAACAGGCGATGCCACGAAGGGCTATGCCCGTAACATTAGTATTAAACAACTGCTGCTTCTTTTTCGGCATTGCCTGTGGATACGTAAATGGTCTCATGTTCTCCTTTCACCTCGTCTTCTGCCAGTTTTTGTTTGGCCACTTTTGAGGTTTTGTGATCGCCTGTGTGGCTCCAGCCCGGCGGCATAATCATGTAAAGAAGTTTATTCTTCAGCCCGGGTGCATTTTTCATGTCGATGAACAAATAATAAATTTCACCAAAGTAAACATCCCAGAAATTGCGCGGGTTAATCTTTCTTGTAATGCCGTACTGAATGGGCAACTCTCTTTTTTCATCCTGGTATGTGCCAAAAGCCCTGTCCCAAATATTGAGAAGGTTGCAAAAATTGGTATCCATGTATTGCACATTTTTTGCATGGTGCACCCGGTGATGTGACGGCGTTAAAATAAAACGGTTAAGAAAACCAAGCCTGCCGTTTTTTATAATATTCTCCCCTACATGTATAAAACCGCCCCATGTGCCATCTATGAACATGATAAAAAATAACAATGGCGGATTTACACCCAGTAGAATGCAAATAGATGTTCTTATAAAATCTGCGTACGGTGCCTCCAGGAAAAAATGCGCATAGGTTACTGATAAATTCATCTGCTCCGGCGCATGGTGCGTGGAGTGTAAGCACCACAATATTCTAACCTTATGTGCCAGGAAATGATATACGAAATGCGCCAGCTCCCAAACAACATATCCATAGATAAACCAGTACCAGGTAAACGATGTTTTAAAAATGGCGAACTTTTCAAAAAGGCCGATACAGAAAGCCACCGCAGCAACCGAAATAACTCTTGAGATAAGCCTGTTTGCAATGAATATGAAAAACGGCACGCGGTAATCATCTACTTTAAACTTCTTATAAAATGCAGCGCGGATAATTTCAATCAGTAACAGGAATGGCACAAAAGGTACTACTACAGATATTACACCGTCTAACGTATGCAGCTTGCTGTAATCGCCTTTTTTTACCATCTCTATAACGCCACCAATACTAAAAAAGGAAACCACCTCATTGTATAAAAACTCAAATACATTCGCCATGACAAACAATTGGAAGTGAAGAAATAGTGATTCGTTAGTAAGCGCCAAATTACTATTTGTAAAGTTACAAACTCATTGTTTATTAGCACATGCTTGGTGCATATTAACATTTTGCCTGTTGGAATAATAAAAAAATATATACCTTACCTGACCAACTGATTTGTATGAGTAACCCAGGCAACCAGCCAGCCAAAAGGATCGTCTCAATAGATATACTGCGTGGTGCTGTAATGATCATTATGGCGCTGGATCATGTAAGAGATTTTTTCCATATTCATGCATTTGACGATGACCCCACCAATCTTGCCACCACCACACCGTTGTTGTTCTTCACCAGGTGGATAACACATTTCTGCGCACCCGTGTTTCTCTTCCTGTCCGGCACATCAGCATTTCTTGCAGGGCAGAAAAAAACAACCAAAGAGCACAGTATCTTCCTTATTAAAAGAGGCCTGTGGCTGGTGTTTGTGGAATTGATTGTAATTACGCTTGGCTGGACGTTTAACCCGCTTTACAACGTTTTTATTTTGCAGGTCATATGGGCAATTGGCTGCAGCATGATCATTCTTGGTTTACTGGTAAGAACATCACTGCCGGTGATTTTTATAACCGGTCTTATAATTACAGCGGGCCATAACATAATTGATTACATACAGCCTCCGCAGGAGGGGCCTGCATATGTGGTTTACACCATCCTTTTTAAAGGTGCATTTGCTTTTTTTCCTTACACAGCGCAAAGAGGCTTTCTCGATGTGTATGCTATACTGCCATGGACAGGCGTAATGCTGCTGGGCTATGCGGCAGGTAAATATTTTCTGCCGCAGGTAACAGCAGGAAAAAGAAAACAGGCATTAATGACTCTTGGCATTGCAACAACATTATTGTTTGTTGTATTACGTTTTATCAACGGGTATGGAGATCCCAAACCGTGGGCTGCGCAAACATCGGTACTTTATACAATTTTCTCATTTGTCAACACAACGAAGTACCCCGCATCACTACTATACCTGTGCATGACGATCGGGCCGGCACTCATCGTATTATCATTGATCGGGCATGTGCAAAACAGGGTGTCAGCCATACTTATCACTTATGGCCGCGTACCATTTTTATATTATGTGTTGCACTTTTACCTGATCCATCTTTTTTGTGTAATTGCATTTTTTGCTTCCGGGCATGGTGTACATGAAATCATTGATCCCAACTTACCGTTCCTGTTCAGGCCTGTTAAGTACGGCTTCGATCTGTGGGTGGTTTATCTTGTATGGATCATCGTGGTTGTAGTACTGTACTGGCCATGTAAGTGGTTTAACCGCTACCGTGCAACACACCGGCAGTGGTGGCTGAGCTATATATAATTTTTTTTCAGCCGGCTGCGGTAGTGCTATTGAGCTTCGTTGTGTCACTCACTTCAACGCCTTTTTCGTTAATCAACAGCGACCTTCGCAGATATTTTATCATGATCAATAATAATAATTTTTATCTTTCTTTTTCAACACCCTTTCATGCAGGCAACAAAACAACGCATCCATTCAATTGATATTCTCAGAGGTATTGTAATGCTGATCATGGCATTGGATCATGTAAGAGATTTCTTCCATATTCATGGTATGGATGATACCCCAACCAATCTTGCCACAACCACTCCCGCTCTTTTCTTTACGCGGTGGATCACCCATTTCTGTGCACCAACATTTGTATTTCTTTCCGGCATATCGGCCTTTATTGCAGGCCGGCGAAAAACAACAAAAGAACTCAGTGCATTTCTTATAAAACGAGGCCTGTGGCTTATACTGGTAGAAGTAGTGGTTATAACATTTGCCCTTTCATACGATCCTTTTTATAACAAAATATTTTTGCAGGTTATATGGGCAATCGGTTTTAGTATGATTATCCTGGGGGTACTGACAAGAACTTCCATCACTGTTATAACCATTACAGGCCTGCTGCTGGTGCTTGGTCACAACATTTTTGATTATATCAAGTTAGCTGATGGCGCCGGCGCTGCTATCCTCAAAGCCAGTATCGCATCCGGTTTTAACTTCATCCCGTTAGGTGGTAGCAGGGCGATCCTGATGTTTTATACAGCGCTGCCATGGACAGGTGTCATGCTGCTCGGCTATGCTTTTGGAACCATATATAAACAGGAGTACGAAGCCAAAAGAAGAAGGTACCTGATCTTTGTTTCCGGCATAGCAGTTACATTGGTCTTTATATTACTGCGACTGGTAAACATGTATGGAGATCCGGCACCATGGACGGTACAAAAAGACGGCATGCTGACTTTCTTATCTTTCCTGAATACAACAAAATACCCGCCATCGCTCATGTACGTGTGTATGACACTTGGGCCGGCGCTTATCGTTCTGGCACTTACTGAAACCGCGCAGAACAGGCTTGCTAAAATATTGATGGTGTATGGAAGAGTTCCTTTCTTTTATTACGTGCTACATTTCTTTCTTATTCATACGCTGCTGGTAGTTTTGTTTTACTGGTCTGGTTGTACTTCAAAAGATATTGTTGATCCCAATATTCCCTTCAACTTCAGGCCGCTGCATTTTGGTTACGGCTTACCAGTTGTATACCTGATCTGGTTTTGTGTAATTGCTGCGCTGTATTTTCCCTGTAAATGGTTTAACAGGTACAAGGCCACGCATGACCAATGGTGGCTGAGTTATGTGTAAAGTTATAAAACAAAGAGACCGGCGCCTGCGGCGCCGGTCTCTTTGTTTACGTTACAGCTATACAATCCTGTTGTTGTTAACAGAAGTTTTTAGAACCGGGTTTATCTGGTAAGTAACGATTGCACCTGTTTTTAAAACTTCCACGATCCTGTAACCCCTGTATGGCGTACCCCAGTTGCCGCCTGCATGCGAATCGAAAAAGTAGTATTTGTTTTCATGCTCTTTCACATTGTCCTGGTCATGATCATGGCCATGAAAAACAGCTTTCAGGTTTTTCTGGCTGCCAAACATATTCACCAGTTCCGGGCAAGGTAAACCGGCTTTGGTCCAGTTGAAAGGTGTTATATGCATAAATACAAACAACTGCTTTTTATGGTCATACTTTGCAAGTTGTTCTTTTGTCCAGCCAGCATCGGGACAAATATATTTACCGCTGTCATCCGCGCTGTTTAATACGATAAAACCAGTATCACCATGTTCAAACGCGTAGTGCCACCTGGTATTCCATGTTTGCTCCCATACGTTTTCATTTACGCGGTCGTGGTTGCCATGAGACACGTGATAAGGCATGACAAGCATATCCCATTGTTGCTTTACCAACGGCAGCATTGCCGGGTCGTCGTGCAAAAGATCGCCGTTGATAAAAGTAAAATCAACACCCCTGTTTGCCCGTTCTGCATTGATCCATGCTACCATTTCTTTATGCATCTCATCAAATGCAGTACCGGGCTGCCCGTAGTGACCGTCTGAAGCTATGGCAAAGCGCAGCAATACCTCTTCTTTGCGTGGCATCGTAAAATCTGCTGCCGCAAAAGACTGCATCGCATTACCGGCACTTATAATAACAGCACTCCGGAAACCAAGCTGCAGAAACTTTCTCCTGTTTATATACATGGTTCTGGTTTTGTATTGCTAAGTAACCAAATTTATATGATGCAATTGTTAAGTATATTACCACAAAAAAGTTCCGCTCTTTAAAGCGGAACTCTTGAAGATTCATGCTGTTGTTATCTTATTACCACAACGCGGTTGTCCCTGCGGTTTTTGTAAGGCGCATACCTTGCATCGCGGCTGTTTACAATTACAACCTGGCGGTTACGGAAATTTCTGTATTTCCTGAATTGATTCCTGTGGTAATCATGGTAAGCAAATGCCCCTGGCTGATTGAGCACTACTTTGTAACCTGAGTAAAGATCATAATTACGGTAGTTATAAGGCAATGTGTTTGCGTAGATCCACTGACCACGGTTTTGATACACGAATTGTCTTGCCATTACATCGTAATACATATCAATATCCGGCAGGTAATAAAACTGTGCATAATCATAACCTGCAGGCCCCCACATTGGCTGGTTGCCAATGTTGGCATTAATGCGAACACTTACCTGTGCACTTGCTGTTGCTGTGTAAACAATACTTCCAAGTAGTAATGCTGATACGAGTAAAAATCTTTTCATAGTTTTTATTTTTGTTTGATTGCTATATGCCAAAGCAAATGCCAATGATTGTTAGTAAAAACAGAAACATTCTTTATAAAAAACACAAATATTTCTGCAGTATTAAACCTTCTGAAAAACCTTTATGTTACCAGCTTTTGCAGTGCTATGAGGCTATCGTTGCGTCGCACTCTTGTACTGATGAAGCTATATTGGGCAACGCGAAGATTAACGAAGAAGATAATTACCGGAACCAGCAACATAAGACGCAACGAAACGATGCTATGAAAGCGGAACGCACAAGTGAGTGACACAACAGGCGATGACCAAAGAACAAATGCCGGTTACACAATCTTTTACAGCAATATCATAAAGCAGCAAACAAATGCGTTGTAAATTTGACTTTCAGCTATGCGAATAATACTTACAGCTATACTGGCATTGTGCATTTTACAAACAGGCGCGCAATACACAAAATGGGTAATACAATTTACCGATAAGCAGCACTCTCCCTATAGTTTAAGTAACCCTGCAGCCTATCTTTCTGCAAAAGCTATCGAACGGAGAAGCCTGCACCAGGTGCCGCTTGACAGCAGCGACCTTCCTGTAAACCCATTGTATATTCAACAGGTTCTTGCGACAGGCGATGTGACATATTTAAGCCAGTCCAAATGGCTTAACCAGGTATTGATTGTGTGTAAAGATGCAGCAACCATCAATGCTATTAATGCGTTGCCTTTTGTTCAACAATCAAGAGCAGGCAGCCTGTTTAAATCTGCAAACCCTAATACTGAGCGAAGCAATGAACGGATACAAAAACTTAATGTTACAAACAAAACAGCACAGGTGGCCGGTGAAGCATTTGACTACGGCGCAAACTATAACCAGGTAAATATTCATAATGGCGCATTCCTGCATGATAAAGGCTTTACAGGAAAAGGAATAACAATTGCTATACTCGATGGCGGCTTCAACAAGTACAAAGAACTGCGGGCTTTTGACAGCATACGTACACAGCAACTGGTATTGGGAGAAAAAGATTTTGTTGATTACGATAACAGCGTAAATGAAGATCACCCGCATGGTATGTATTGCTTGAGTACCATTGCAGCAAATGTTCCGGGTACCATGGTAGGCACTGCGCCACACGCATCGTTCTGGCTGATGCGTACAGAAAATACAGCGAGTGAATACCCTGTTGAAGAACACAACTGGGTGGCGGCTGCAGAATTTGCTGACAGTGCCGGTGCAGATATGATCAGCTCTTCACTTGGTTATTATGTTTTCGACGATGCCACCTTCAACCATAGCTACAACGACTTTTATAAAAACAGTACTACCGTGAGTATGGGAGCTGCAATGGCTGCAAAAAAAGGTATGATCGTAACCAACAGCGCCGGCAATGAGGGCGCCGGTAGCTGGAAATATATTATTTTCCCGGCAGACGGAGATAGTGTATGTGCCGTGGGTGCAGTAGGCAATGATGGCAACATTGCATCTTTCAGCAGTTACGGCTATCCCGGAAAAGTAAAACCGAATATTGTATCTGTAGGTGCAGGAACAGTTATCTGGGGAACAAATGATATCCCTGTATCGGGCAGTGGCACTTCTTTTTCAAACCCAAATATAAACGGGTTGATTGCATGTCTCTGGCAGGCATTCCCGGCATTTGAAAATATGACCATTCTGAATGCTGTTTATGAAAGTGCTGACCGTTATGCCAATCCCGGCAATCGTTATGGCTATGGTATACCAGACATGAAAAAGGCATACGCCATTTTAAAAAAGAAACAAAATACAGCGCTATACGGAAACGATTGGCTTTTTGCAACACCCAACCCCTTTACCACGAGGATAGATATAAAATTCATTCCACAGGAAGACGGGAACACCACAATATCGCTTATTGATAAAGAACGTAACATCATTCAATCTCTTACGCTATATACAGAAGCGCAGGAAGTGTATGATACCGCTTTTACAGCGCTTGATAATCTGCCGGGCGGCAATTACACGGTGTTGTATAATAATGGAACCAATGCAAAAAGCTTGTCACTGCTTAAGAATGGTATTATAATGCATGACTGGCTGATGGCGGCACCCATACCTTTCGGCAGGCAATTTACCGTTTACCTGGAGGCCCCGGAAACCGGCACGATCAATCTCAGGCTGACAGATGTGGCGGGAAAAACAATCAGTACCAAACAGTTAAACGTTTCCGCAGGTGTACATTACGCCATTCCGTTTAACAACCTCCATAACCTTTCTCACGGCGTTTACCTTCTTCAATATGTGGGCACCAAAAAGAAAACCATCAAAGTAATGCGATAGCACCAACAGCGTTTACCTTATAAACCACTTAAAAAAACGTAAACTACAGCTCTCCTTGCTGCACCTGTATATTCCGTTGCAACAAAAAAATACTGCCGCCAAAGTGCACAACAGCCGCGTTCCATAGCGCGAAAATCAATCGCAAAGCCTCTGCAGGATTAGGCATAACCAACAAACTATTTGGAATTCGGTAACGTTTACGGATTGCCATATGCATGAGTTTGGCCCGGAATTGCTTTTCTATTTTTGTTCAACAACAGCCATTAATTATGCATTAAACAACAGCGGGCAACCTTATCACATTAAATAAAAATATAATTTCGCTTAATCGTACCCAACATAGAACTGAACTACTGCCAGATCCCATGCATGAAAACTAAACCAAATGAATAAAACTTTAATCCGACTATCTTTTATTGCCCTTGTTATTTATGGATGCCAGAAATCTACTGAAGAAGAACAAAGAAATGAAAGCATAACAGGTTCAATTAGTGCAGACGATGCAAGTTCCACGCCTGCCGCGCTTGCTGCTTTTAAAATGCCTGCAAGCGATGACTATGCGGCAATTCCGCAAGACCCCAAAAACCCCATTACTGCCGAAAAAGTGGAATTGGGTAAACTCCTGTTCCATGATTCAAGAATGAGTTCTGCCAGTCTTGCGCACCGCGGGAGATCAACATATTCGTGTGCTACATGCCACCATGCCGAAGCCGGATTTCAGTCTGGTATGGCACAGGCAATTGGCGAAGGCGGGCTTGGCTTTGGCGTTGCCGGTGAAGGCAGATATGCAGACCCTTCCTACATCATAGATGCAATTGATATAGCACCAATCCGTACACCCAGTGTGTTAAACGTTGCCTACAGCGAAGTGCTGATGTGGAGCGGCCAGTTTGGCGGCACAGGTATCAATATAGGCACAGAAGCAAACTGGACACCCGGCACACCACGCTATAATAATTTCCTCGGTTACCAGGGTACAGAAACTACCGGGTTAAGTGCATCATCACGTCACCGGCTTTCCGTTGATGAAGAATATCTTTCATCTATACCCGAATACAAAAATCTTTTCGACCTTGCGTTTCCAGACCTCCCAGAGTCAGAACGCATCAGCAATCTTACCGCAAGTCTTGCCATGGGTGCATACCAGCGTACTTTATTGCCTAATCAATCGCCTTTCCAGTTGTGGTTACGGGGAGATAAAAGAGCAATGAACAAAGACATGACCGATGGCAAAACACTTTTCTTTGGAAAAGCTAAATGCGCAAGCTGCCATTCAACTCCGGGGCTTGGTGCTGCAACCTTTTATTCATTGGGCATGAATGATCTTGCAAATGGTGTGGGTGGCGCTGCAAACGTAGATCCAAAAGCTGTAGAACACCGTGGCAGAGGCGGTTTTACAGGGCTCCAAAAAGATATGTACCAGTTTAAAACGCCCCAGCTGTATAACCTTAAAGATGTGAGTTATTTCGGGCATGGTTCATCTTTTACTTCGTTGCTTGATGTGGTGCATTACATCAACAACGCGGTTCCGCAAAACGGCAACGTTCCTGCTACAAGAATCGCCAACCAGTTCAAACCGCTTTACCTTACTGAAGATGAAATAAACAAACTTGTTACATTTATAAGGGATGGTCTCTACGATCCAAACCTGTCAAGGTATGTGCCTTCAAGCGTACCATCCGGCAGTTGTATCCCTAACAATGATGAACAGTCCCGCACAGACCGTGGTTGTAATTAATTGGTTACCGCCGGCAGTGCTGCTATTGGGCTGTTGTTGTGTCACTCACTTGTACGCCACCGCATTGATCGACAACGATACTTCACTGGCAAAGCCCGTATAAACACAAAGACCTATATCGTTAAAATAAAAACTCCACCGTTTTACCGGTGGAGTCTTTTTATGTGCATAGCAATCGAAGAGGCATGTTTCAAACGACCAAAGCTTTTTAGAAAAAGTCGCTCAATATAAGTAGAATTATTTTGAAATAAGCAAAGGAGCAGCAGATAAAATTTCTTTATTTATACAATGTTCGTATTTCTCAAAGTTTTTAATAAAAAGGGCCGCCAGCTCCGCTGCCTGCCTGTCGTAAGCTTCTTTGTTTGTCCAGGTAGCCCGGGGGTCTAATAACGCTGATGGTACATCTGCACAACTTTTTGGAACCAGCATGCCAAAAACAGGATGCTTTTCATACTCCACATTATTCAGCCTGCCATTTAATGCTGCAGCAATCATTGCCCTTGTATAACGTAATTTAATGCGGGTTCCTACTCCATAGGCGCCACCAATCCAGCCGGTATTTACCATCCATACATTTACGTTGTGCGTTTTCATTTTGCTGCCCAGCATCTCAGCATAATAATCTGGTCTCAGCGGCAAAAACGGTGCACCAAAACACGCACTGAAGGTTGCCTTTGGTTCAGTAACGCCTGTTTCTGTGCCCGCCACTTTTGCGGTATAACCACTGATAAACTGATACATTGCCTGGCCAGGCGTAAGTTTACTAATCGGCGGCAATACGCCATAAGCATCGCAGGTAAGGAAAAATATGTTTTTGGGCAAACCGCCAACAGCCGGCTCAATGGCATTTTTTATAAAATGCAGCGGGTAACTAACCCGTGTATTTTCTGTAATTGTTTTAGAAGCAAAATCAATCTCATCTGTATCATCTATGAATGTTACATTTTCTACCAGCGCACCATCTTTAATAGCGCGGAAAATTGCAGGCTCTTTGTCTTCTGTAAGGTCAATGCATTTTGCATAACAGCCGCCTTCAAAATTGAAAACACAGTTATCATCCCAGCCGTGCTCATCATCGCCAATAAGCTTGCGGTAAGGATCTGCGCTTAAGGTTGTTTTGCCTGTGCCGCTTAAACCAAAGAACACGGCGACATCGCCGTTATTGCCCATGTTGGCGCTGCAGTGCATACTCAGTACGTTTCTATCATGTGGCAGTATGTAATTAAGAATTGTAAAAATACCTTTCTTCATTTCGCCGGTATAACCCGTACCACCGATAAGCACCGTTTTGTGCGTTAACGAAATGATGGCAAAATTTTCCTGGCGTGTGCCATCCGTTGCAGGATCTGCTTTAAAACCGGGCGCCTGTATAATGGTCCACTCAGGATTAAAGTTTTCCAGTTCCTCTTCTGCGGGGCGCAAAAACATGTTATAACAAAACAGGTTGCTCCAGGGGTTTTCATTGATCACCCGTATGTTTACCCGGTAATCCGCAGTAGCACAGGCGTAACAATCGCGTACCCAAACAGCATCTGTGTTGTTTAAATAGTTTAGCATCTTGTCTTTCAACCGGAAGAAATATTGCCCGGCGATGGGAATATTAAAATTGTTCCAGTAAACGGTATTTTCTGTAATGGCATCTTTTACAATAAACTTGTCCTGTGGGCTGCGGCCGGTAAATGCGCCGGTATTGATACAAAGTGCGCCGGTATTGTTTAAAACACCTTCTCCCCTGTTGATTGTTTGTTCGGTCAATGCATCGGGGCTTAGCTGATAATATATATTATTGTTTAGCAAGCCAAACTGGCGCAGGTGTTTTCCGGGTGTCGTCATTACTGATACAGACATAGTCATAGATTTTTAGAGCGACAAAATTAGACTTAAATAACTAACAGTAGTAAGTTTTTACTTTCAAAACTTCGATAACTTCTTTTGCACAACAAGTTTATTTAGATAACTTCTAAATTTTTATGATGCCTGTTGGTGATAAGAGCTAATTTTCATCAGCTCTTTTAAGGTGTACGAATTATGCAAAGCGCGGACTGCAGCTGCTCATGGAACAGGAAGATAAAGTGATTGCGACGCAACAGGCGATGCCATGAAAACTGCAGCCGGTATTACGTCTTTCACAACAGCCATTGCACAAATTAAAACTGGAAGTAAATAAACTGACCCCCATTGAATACACCCACCATTAACAAAATAGTGAGCAGCAGCACATACCCGGTGTACCTTACAACGATGTTTTTGCTGCGTATTATTTGAATGCCGGGATAAAATTCCTGCACATATTCTACGGTGAGCAATAACACGAGTGCAAAAACAAAATACCCGAATGATGAAGGCGGCTCGCCCTTAAAAAGACTGCCGGGTTGTAACGTAAGCATTTTATGCAGCATGGTCCATGCCTGTTCTATATTGGGCGAACGGAAAAATACTCCCATTAACACGAAAATTGAAATGGTAAAAAAGATGCGTACAACATGCTGCAGCGGGCCAAGAAACCTGTGCATGGTTTTGAGTGCGGGACTTAGTATTTGCTCCACCACCAGCACCACACCGTTGAGCAAACCCCATATTACAAACGTCCAGCCGGCACCATGCCATAAACCACTGATGGCGAAAACGATCAGCATGTTTCGCAGTTGTATCAACTTGCCTTTTTTACTGCCGCCCAATGGAAAATACAGGTAATCTCTAAACCATGTTGTAAGTGAGATATGCCAGCGCTGCCACACTTCCTGCACGCTTTTGGCGCAAAAAGGCCGGCGAAAATTGGTCATCAATTCGTAGCCCATTACTTTGGCCGAGCCAATGGCGATATCTGAATAGGCAGAAAAATCGCAGTATATCTGGAAGATAAAAAAGAAAGTTGCAATGATCATGCTGTAGCCGCTATGGTGCGCGTAATTTCCATATACAGCATCTGTATAAATAGCCAGCCTGTCTGCTACCACCAGCTTTTTTATAAAACCCCATAACATAAGGCGCAAGCCTTCTGCCACGCGATCGTAGTTGAAAAATTTTTCTTCGTGAAACTGGTGCAGAATATGCTGCGGTCTTTCAATAGGGCCCGCAACAAGCTGCGGGTAAAACATTACATACAAAGCATAGATACCAAAATGTTTTTCAGGTTCCTGGTTGCCCCGATACACTTCAATGGTGTAACTCATGGCCTGGAACGTATGAAAAGAAAGCCCTACAGGCAAGAGAATATGGAGGTATGGCACAGGATTTTCCTGGTTAACCAAACCAAGCAAACCGGTAAGGTTATCGTTGAGAAAATTATAATACTTGAAAAATGCAAGCACGCTGATGTTTCCTGCAAGGCTAAACACCAGCCAGCGTTTACGCTTTTTTCCCGCGCTTTGCGCAATATAAATGCCGGCGAAGTAATCAATAACAATCGTAAAGCCCAGTATAAGAATATAGATGGGCAAAAAATACATGTAAAAAAAACAGCTTGCTGCCAGCAATAAAAACCACCTGAACCTGTGGGGCAACAAAAAAAATAGCGTGGTGACTATTATAAAAAAGTAGACGAAAATAAGTGAGTTGAATACCATTGAGCAGGCTGTTTTTGTTCGTGTAATCTATTGCTGCCG
Organism: Panacibacter microcysteis; assembly: GCF_015831355.1. Taxonomy (NCBI): domain Bacteria; kingdom Pseudomonadati; phylum Bacteroidota; class Chitinophagia; order Chitinophagales; family Chitinophagaceae; genus Panacibacter; species Panacibacter microcysteis. The sequence goes on along the minus strand of NZ_JADWYR010000003.1, from coordinate 331,500 downwards.
GTAGTTGTCTTATTACACCTGTACGTTATTAATAACCTATACGTATAGCGGTATTGCCTTTGTGCCTGTTCTCATACATTACCTGCAATGCGCCGGGTAATTGCTCAAACGAAACTGTTTCTGTAAGCACAGGCTTTACTTTTCCATCCATCACAAGGTTATTAAACTCGTGGCATTCATCCACATTGGCAAAATGCGAACCCTGTATGCGTTTGCGTTGCAGCCAGAGATAGCGCACATCAAATGTTGCAAGATACCCCGTCGTTCCTGCACAGGTTACTACCATGCCATCTCTGTCGCATGCAAATAACGAAGTTGGCATGGTTGATTCACCGGGGTGTTCGAGTACAATCCGTGGCAGTTTGCCACCTGTTAACTCTGCTATACGTTTCACAAATTTTTTAGCTTTGGAGCGCCATAGCTCCTGCGTATCGGGCTGCAATGAACCGGGAGGTAACGGCCCCCAATGATCGTAGTCGTTACGGTTAATGGTTAATGCGCCAAGGCTTGCGCAAAACGCTTCTTTGTCTGCAGCGTTTACTACGGCCACCGGCACGCCGCCCGCCATCTTTACCATTTGAATGGCCATTGTGCCAAGCCCGCCTGCTCCTCCCCATATTAGTACTACATCGCCGGGCTTTACCACGTGTGGGTCATACTTAAACAGCATACGATAAACTGTAGCGCCGGAAAGCATATATACTGCTGCCTCCTCCCACGAAAGGTTTTTCGGTTTGGGCACACACTGTGCTTCTTTCACCTTACAAAACTGCGCAAAAGATCCCCAGTTGGTTTCATAACCCCATGCCCTTGCCGTTACGGAAAAAACGGGGTCGCCACCTTTTTTCACCCACGGGTCATCACTGTCAAACCAGCCGGCCTGTATAACCACTTCATCACCCACTTTCACGTTGGTTACATTACTGCCGATCTTGTATACAATGCCAGAGCAGTCACTGCCTGCAATCATAAAATCGAGCGTAGATTCTTTGCGCAGTTGCATTACCTGTATCATATCCATGGGGAAGCCTGTAGATGCCCAAATGGAATTGTAGTTCAAACCGGCGGCCATAACGCCTACCAGTACTTCATCCGGGCCAATATCCGGCACTTTGATTTCTTCAATTACCATGGCTTTTGTAGGTGCACCATAGCGGTTTTGCCTGAGTACCTGTGCGTGCATGTATTCCGGCACGGTACCCACGGGCGGCAGTGAGCCTAAAGGGGAAATTTTCATTGTTACGTTTTTCAGGTTAAAACTTTATATCTTGAAAAGGAAATTTATGTGCCGGGCTGCAGGAATACTATGAAGCATCGTTGCGTCGCACTCTTGTACGGTTTGTTCTCTACCGGGCTCTTCCGGTCACTATCAGCCTTTGATCATGCGCTCTTCCTGTTTCCAGTAAGGTTCCCGTATCAGTCTTCTCAGCACCTTGCCGGTAGCGTTGCGCGGCAGATCTTCCACCTTATCCAGCCGTTTAGGTATTTTATGGTCTGCAATTTTGCCAATGCACCACTGCTGCAGTTCCTGCAGTGTTATATCTGCAACGGCAGGAATAACGACTGCACAAATGGCTTCTCCTGCTTTCTCATCCGGTATGCCTATTACTGCCACATCTTTGAATGCAGTGTGCTGCTGCAGTATTTTTTCGATTTCAGCAGGATAAATATTTACACCCTTCGAAACGATCATGTCATTTTTACGATCTACCAGAAAGAGATAACCCGCTTCATCCAGGTAACCAATGTCACCGGTGCTGAACCATCCATCAGCATAAAAAGTTTTGTCCGTAAGTTCCTGCATGTTCCAGTAACCTTTGGTAATGTTGTCTCCCTTTAAAAACACTTCTCCCGGAATATTGGTACCTGCAGTGGCACCGGCATCATCTACAATTTTTATTTCAATACCCAATGATGGCTTGCCTGCAGACATTAACAACCTGTTATGCACCACATCGCCTGAAGCCAGTATATTTTCGTGATCGTCAAAACGCAGCGCTGTTGCCACACCCGCGGTTTCTGTAAGGCCATATACCTGCGTAAACCTGCAGTGGAACAGCTTCGAAATTTTAAGCAATACATCTCCCGATACAGGCGAACCGCCATACTGTACATGTCTCAAAGAACTGAAGTCCATTTTATCTGTGCCTTCAATAGCAAGTATTAAACGAAACATGACCGGCACCAGTACGGCGTTGGTCACTTTCTGGTGTACAATACTCTGGCATACTGCTGCAGCATCGAACATTCTTACCAGCACATTCGTTGCGCCTGCATATATACCCGCATAAAAAGCCCCGAAACCAAAGATGGAATACATAGGCCCGCATACGAGGTTGCGCGCATCAGGGCCAAAAGACGGGGTATCATACGCACACAACTGAAAGCAACAAAAGAGGTTTGCATACGTAAGCATTACACCTTTCGGGTTGCCTGTTGTACCGGAAGTATACAAGATGGCGCAAACATCCTGTTCCATTGCATCTTCTTCCACATCATCAACATCACTTCCGGCTGCTGTAGGCTGAAGACTTTCCATCTCATGCTTTTGTACATCTGCGGGAAATGGGGTGAAGCCAATCAGTTTACTGAATGCTGCGCCATAAAAAAAATGTTTTATACCGGCATTGTCCAGTATAAACAACAGCTCTTGTGGCATAGCACGCCAGTTGATGGAAACAGGTATGATGCCTGCAAGCATTGCTCCTGTTACAAGATGTATTACACCGGGGTTATTGAGATCAAGGATGCCGATCCTGTCGCCTTTCCTGAGACCCAGAGACCTCAGGTAAGCCGCGCATGACAACGCGTTTTGGTAGTATTCATGATATGAGTATGCTTGTTGTTCAAATACGTAAGCTACTCTTGCGGGATGCGACTGCGCCCTGTATGCCAGCATTGGCCTGAGTGTTGTAATCATATATTCAGCAGAAGATTTATTGTTAACTAAAGTACCAGGCCAGTTGCGCACCACCACATACGGGTAATACGATACCGGTAATATAAGATGCCGCCGGCGATGCAAAGAATGCGACTGCCGCGGCCACTTCCTCCGGTGTGCCGGCGCGCTTTAAAACATTGGTGGTTGAGAGCATTGCCGATACAGCTTTTGGTACGCGTGCTTCTACGGATGGTGTATCAATAAACCCGGGTGCCACCAGGTTTGAGGTAATACCATACTTCCCTTCTTCAACCGCAAGGTTGATAAACACCGCCTCCATAGCAGATTTTTGTGCACCATAAATTGTTTGCCCCGGTATGCCTGCCTGTGCGGTTAAAGAACTGATGCCCACCCAGCGGCCGAAGTTTTCTGCACGCTGGAACTGTAATACCTTTTCCATTATTACAAACAGGTGATCAATATTTACAGAAAAGCTGTCGGCAAAATCCTGCTTTGTGGTATTGATGAGCCTCTTTTTTTGCGATGGGATATTGAGGTTGTTTACCACAATGTGCGGAAAGCTGTGTTGCTCCAGTTGTTGCAACAGTTGCTGCTGGCCGGCATCTGATGCAAGATCTATGGACCAGTACTGATGATTATTTCCGGGCAGATCGTTTTGCAGTGCAGCAAGGTTTTGCTGGTTGCGCGCAACAGCTATTACCGCAGCGCCCTGCGCCGCAAGTGTTTTACAAATAGCATGTCCAATACCTACACCTGCACCGGTTACCAGTGCGGTTTTGCCAGACAGGGTTTGCATAAGTGGTTAAAACTTAGTTTTGGTATACGAGATAAAGCGAACAATCTAGGCTTCGGTAAAAGATGCCATATGCACTGCTGATGAACGTAGTGCGACGCAAGGGACGATGCCATAGCATACAACAGCCCGGTTCAACATTTCTTCCATTCTTTTTACAGCATTCGTCTTCGCTGTTTGTACATACCGGCCTACTTATAACGCCGGCACTTTGTACAATGCAGCACCACCGGTATAGCCTGCGCCTGCTGCGGTTATAAGCACCAGTGCGCCGGGTGTTAGCTTACCTTTTTCGTAAGCCTGGTTTAACGTTATAGGCACTGTGCCGGCTATGCAATTACCTACACGATCTATTGATACTTCCATTTTATCGAGCGGCAGGCCCAGTGCCTCTGCAGCTTTTTTCATAATGTAGTAATTGGCCTGGTGCGGTACAAATACATCTATATCGTGAATACTTACGTTATTGATCTCGCAAACATGCCTGGCCAGTTCAGCCATTTTACCGGCTGCGTTTTCTGCCAGTTCTTTGCCGGTCATGTTCATAACGGTACCGTGCAGGTCTGCATCGACAGTTTCGTGAGATGCCGGCATAGCACTGCCGCCTGCAGGAACATACAATTTATGAATACCACTGCCATCGGCCCATAACTGAATGCCGAGAAAACCTTCATCGGGGCTGCATTTGGTTAATACCACGGCGCCGCCGCCATCGCTGAAAATGGGGAGGAAGACCTGGTCGGTTCGGCGCACAGATTTCGATTTCATATCAGCACCGATTACCAATACATATTCCATACCTGTTGCTACCAACCGCAGCCCGAAATCGAGGGCATACATAAAACTGGAACACGATGCAGTAGTATCGCCCACAGGGCATGTGGCGCCGAGTATTTGTTGTACGTTGCACGATGCTGCAGTGTTTACATAGTCTGCCGTTTGTGTACCCAGAATGATCCGTTGAAGCTGCGATGCATGTATGCCTGCACGTTCCAGTGCCTGTCTTCCGGCTTCGGCAGCAATATGACTGGTGGCTATATCTTTGCCACCCCAATGCCTTGTTTTGATACCTGTGACCGCTGCATGTTTTACAGGATCGAATTCGAGGTTAAGTTTTTCTTTTAATGCCTCATTGGTGATAGGCTCACCGGGCAGGTAAGCGCCATGACCAATAATTTTAACACCCCAGCCCTGCATGTTTATTGTTTTAAGTTGTAAGAATAAGACCGCCCCAGGAAATACCACCACCTGCTGCCAGCAGCATCAGTTTTTTACCATGTTCCAGCGCACCTCGTTTCTTTGCGTGATCAAGTGCCAGCAATAATGAAGCGGAGCCGCAATTGGCGTATTCATGAATAATGTCGATCGTTTTTTCCATTGGAACACCTGCTGCATTTGCAGCATACTGTGTTCTTTTCTTATGTACCTGGTGCGGAATAAGGCAGTCTATATCACCTGCTGTTAAACCGGTTGCCTTATATAACAGTTGCGGGGTAGTTGTCCATGCCTCGTTCAAAAAATCTTCCGCGGCATCACTGTATTCAAGATAATACTTTTCTTCATCAATATCCTGCTGATTTGGCGGCAAAAGCCCGGGCACACCCATATGACCGCTGAAACTGCCATTACTGTTAAGGTAACCGGCCATTATACCTTTTTCAGCACCCGCTTTTGACACAACTACCGCAGCACCCGCATCGCCGCCTGCATAAGCCATGCGACTGGTCATCTTAAGTACCTTGGTATTTGTTTCACCACAGGTGATGAGTACATTTTTTGCACCATTTTGTATTAATTGTGCAGCAAGCGTAAGTGAAAAGATATTAGATGCGCAACCAGACTTCATTTCCATTGACGGTGCATGAATACCTAATCTTCCGCTTACATATGGGCCCATGGAAGTAGAATACCGGGGGGAAGTAATGGTTACTGCAATGACAAAATCAATATCTTCTTTGTTGATTCCGCTGTCTTCAATGGCATGCCGGGCGGCCTCTGTCATAAGGTCTGCAGACGTTAGCTCATCGTGCACTATCGCGGTGCCGGGTGTATGCACCCAGAATCTTTTGCTGAAACCCAGTTGTTGTTCGTAATAAAGCGGATCAAGGTTTTTTGCGGCCATTGGCTGTTGCCATTCATCACCAAAGATCATGCGGTGTATAGTGGCGTTATCGATCCACCTGCCTCCTGCAGGAAATGCAGTGCCGGTTCCGGCAATAGCAATACCAGTGAGATTTCTCAGGGTAAGACCATTCATCTGTTTAATGTTTTTCAAAAAGTATCAGATGATTTTCTCTTTATGCAACGGGTTAATTCGTCAGAAAAAATCAAAATTGGAATATAAACAATCAGCTGGTTCACAGAAGCACTTTACAAGTGTATCCATGTAGTTGTTAAGCATAACGATGTTAAAGCATAATCCCCTGCCTGCAAAATTTTTTTAAAATAAACACTTGTTTTTAGCATAAATACACCTTTTTACCTATGTTCGGCACAATATTTCGCAACCCGTTTAAACTTCAAAGCAACTGCTTTATCAAACAAAAAATTTTTTAATGAAAACACGCCACGTACTCCTTTTCTTTTTTTCAGCCACCATCTTTTTAGCCTGCTCTTCTGCCTCAAACAAACGAATAACCCCGCCCGAACCACCGCCACCCGTTGACACATCTTTTGGACTGGTAGAAAAAGATGTTGAATATGGTACTGCTACAGACTGGACGGGTGCAGAGGTATCACTTAAAATGGACATTTACCTGCCTACAAATATTGACACGTCTAAGCGATATCCACTGATCGTTTATTTACATGGCGGTGGCTACAACGACGGAGACAAAAGCACGTCAGAAAAAAAATGCCGTATACTCGCAGACTCGGGCTTTGTTACGGCAACCGTTAATTACCGGCTAGGCTGGAGCAGTGGTTCAGAAGCTGACCCCTGCGATGGCGATACTACTTCTTTCAATGAAGCATCCTACCGCGCAGTTCAGGATGCAAATGCAGCAATAAGACACCTGCTCTCCAAAACAGACAAATACCGCATAGATACCAACTGGATCTTCATTACAGGTTCCAGCGCTGGTGCAACAGTAGCGTTGGGTGCTGCCTATATGGATGACGGATTTGCACGCAGGCGCTACCCGAATGAACTTACCACTTTTGGAAGTTTATTTACCAGTGGCAACCGCATCAGAACAACGTACGGCATAAAAGGAATCTGCGCTGTGGCCGGTGCGCTTGTAGACTCTAATCTTATCAATAGCGAAAGAGCTTACCCAACCATCACCTTCCAGGGCCAGGAAGATATGGTGATACCGATTGACCAGGGAACATTTATGGACTGTCCCGGCTATCTTACTTTTTATGGATCGCTATGCCAATACCGGCAGCTTACAAGGTTCGGGCAAACAGCAGTAGCCAATTTCTTACCCGATGCAGGGCATGGCGACAATGGCGAAGCTGGTTTTACAGATGAATTTATGATGGGCAATGCAGCCTGCTTTTTCCACCGGATCATAAGAGGCAATCCACCCGGCAGCGCCATTTACCTGGGTACACAGTATAATTGCGACTAACTAATTAAAAACGCTTTGAGGCCACCCGTTACGGGCTCAACAATTATCCGTTTAGGCGCATTTGAAGTAAACGATATCAACTACGCAGTGGTAATCTTTGCAGGTTACCACTTTTTTATTGTACACCACACTCCTTGCCTCCTGCCTCCTTGCCTTTTGCCTTGTCACTGAATATTCTAACAGCTATCTTTGCCGCAAATTTTAAAACCACATGCAAAGAGATAACCTGGTTTTTGACCTCATTCGCAAGGAACTAGAACGCCAGCGCCATGGAATTGAGCTGATTGCTTCTGAAAATTTTACCAGCTTACAGGTAATGCAGGCAATGGGCAGTGTAATGACAAACAAATACGCAGAAGGCTATCCCGGCCGCCGCTATTATGGCGGTTGCGAAATTGTTGACCAAACAGAACAACTTGCAATTGATCGTCTTAAACAGGTTTTTAAACTTGAATACGCCAATGTGCAGCCGCACAGCGGTGCGCAGGCCAATGCGGCGGTAGCACTTGCCTGCCTGCAACCCGGCGATCCTATTCTTGGTCTCGATCTTAGCATGGGCGGCCACCTTACACATGGCTCTGCTGTAAACTACAGTGGTAAATTATATACGCCGCATTTTTACGGTGTTGTAAGAGAAACAGGGCTGGTAGATTATGAAATGCTTGAACAAAAAGCAAGAGCAGAAAAACCAAAACTCATTATCTGCGGAGCAAGTGCTTATAGCCGCGACTGGGATTATGCACGCATCCGCAAAGTGGCAGACGAAGTAGGCGCACTGGTTATGGCCGATATCGCACATCCTGCCGGGCTAATTGCAAAAGGTTTGCTGAGTGATCCTTTTGATCATTGCCATATTGTTACTTCCACAACACATAAAACCTTGCGCGGCCCACGCGGTGGCATTATCATGATCCGCAAGGATTTTGAAAACCCATGGGGCCACAAAGATCCAAAAGGCAATATACGCATGATGAGCAGCCTGATAGACCTGGCGGTTTTCCCGGGTATACAGGGCGGGCCGCTTGAGCATGTAATTGCTGCAAAGGCCGTGGCTTTTGGCGAAATTCTTTCAGACGATTTTACAGCGTATGCAAAACAGGTTGTGGAAAATGCACAGGCAATGGCCAAAGCTTTCAGGGAAAAAGAATACAACATTATCAGCAACGGCACAGACAATCATTTACTGCTTATTGACCTGCGTAATAAAAACATCAGTGGCAAAAAAGCCGAGCAGGTACTTGTACAGGCCGATATAACTGCGAATAAAAACATGGTGCCTTTTGACGATAAAAGTGCATTTGTAACAAGCGGTATTCGTGTGGGTGTGCCGGCAATAACCAGCCGTGGCATGAAAGCGGAACACATGCAGTTTGTTGTAAACGCTATTGATAATGTATTGATGAATGCAGACGATGCAAACGTAGTTGGCGCTGTAAGAAAACAGGTAAACGAATTCATGACACAGTTTGCATTGTATCCTGAACTTGGATAGTGCAACAGCTACGCTATAAAAAAGCCATAAGCACACGCTTATGGTTTTTTGTTTACTGTTGTATAAATAATTTTTTGGCCCTGGCTGTATTGCTGCTATCATCGCCTGTTGTGTCACTCACTTGTACGTTTGGGAACATGGGGCAACAACGAAGCGCTTTGCATAAAGTGTTTTTGAATCTGTCTTTCCAGGCTTCGCACAGGTCTTCGCTTTGCTGCTGTTTATTCATCAGTACAAGAGTGCGACGCAAGGGACGCCTCATGCATGGTCTGCTGCCTGGCAACAAAATAATACAACGGGTTATGGCTGCCGCAAACATGAGAACAGGCATACGGCCTGCACTAACTGCTGCTCCATTTTTAGCAACAGGCGTCAACAAAACAGCTATGGCAAACGTTACTTATAACCAAAGTAAGCCATATGTGCAGGTGTATTGCGGCGCAAACTTTATAAACCCGTTTTCAAAACTGACTACATTTGCAGCAATTTTTAAATGACTTATCCAGCCACATATCAGCAGCAGTTTGACGAACATAAAGTTTGCGTAATTATACCAACTTATAACAACGCAAAAACACTGGCGGCAGTTATTACAGACGTAGCAGCTTACACAACAAATATTATTGTGGTAAACGATGGTTCTGCTGATGATACAGCCACCATACTTGCAGCATTTACCCGGCTGGATGTTGTTGGTTACCAAAAGAACATGGGGAAAGGCTGGGCACTGCGCCAGGGATTTAAGCGGGCCGTTGCATTGGGTTACCTGTATGCCATAACCATTGATTCGGACGGGCAGCATTTTGCCAAAGACCTGCCTGTATTTCTTGAAAAACTGGGAACGGAAAAGCAGGCAATCATCATCGGCTCAAGAAATATGAACCAGGATTTTGTACCTGGTAAAAGCAGTTTTGGCAATAAATTTTCCAGCTTCTGGTTTAGGGTAGAAACAGGTATAAAAGCCCCCGATACACAGTCTGGCTACAGGCTCTACCCTTTGCAGCCACTGAGTAAAAAGCAATTCATTACCCGCAAATATGAATTTGAAATTGAAGTACTGGTAAGGGCAGCGTGGAGTGGTATAAAAATAACTTCGGTACCTGTCTCTGTATATTATGCACCAAAGGAAACACGTGTTTCACATTTCAGGCCGTTCAAAGATTTCACAAGGATCAGCATACTGAATACGGTACTTGTACTGATTACATTCCTGTATATAAAACCACGCGATTTTTTCAGGAGTATTGTAAAAAAAGAAACATGGCGCGCCTTGTGGTACGAGGAGTTTTTAAAACCTTCTGAGCCGGACATTGTGAAAGCCGCCTCTGTTGCATTTGGCGTGTTTATGGGTATTGTGCCCATCTGGGGCTTTCAACTGGTAACAGCTATTTTTTTATCAATATTACTGAAGTTGAATAAGCCGGTTGTAATAGTGTCTGCGCACATCAGCATACCCCCCATGATACCTTTTGTGATTTTTCTCAGTTACATCATGGGTAGTTATTGGATGGGCGAACATGCCATTGACTTTTCGTTTAATACAGAGATCTCTATAGATGCCATTAAACAGAATCTTAAGCAATATATTTATGGCAGCATAACGCTGGCAGTGGTGGCAGGTATTACCGCGGGCTTACTAACGCTGGCACTTCTGAAAATTTTTAAAAAGAAAACGGCAGCAGCAGTTCAGGAATAACAATGGAAAAATTTTTCTCCCGTATATTTCGCTATTTCAGCAACCATAAAACTGCGCTGTATCTTTCATTTGCAATAAGCATTACCGTTTTCGGCTACTGTACCAGCAGGGTAAACTTTGAAGAAGACATTTCGAAAATATTACCCAACGATAAAAAGATTGAAAAGCTCAACAGTGTTTTTCAAAACTCAAAATTTGCAGACAAACTTGCCATTACCATTTCGCTGAGAGATGCTTCAGCCGGCGCGCAGCCTGACAGTCTTGTAAGTTTTGCTGACACTCTGGTTGCACGTGTACAGCAACGTCTTATGCCTTATATAGCCAAACTTAACTATAAGGTTGATGACAATACCGCATTGGAACTGTTCAGCACCATTAATGATCATTTGCCGGTGTTTCTTTCCGCGAAAGATTATACCACCATAGATAGCCTTATACAACCTGCAACGGTACAGCAAACCCTTGAAGGAAACCTGAGAACACTGGTGTCGCCATCAGGCTTTGCACTCAAGCAAATGATCAGCAAAGACCCGGTAGGTATTTCTTTTATCGGGCTCAAAAAAATACAGCAACTTCAATACGATGATAATTTTGAGCTGTATGATGGTTATATTATTACAAAAGACCAGCGGCACCTGCTGATCTTTATAACGCCTGCCTATACTGCCGGCAATACCGGTAAAAATGCTGTTTTGATACATGGCCTGGACGATATTATAGATAGCCTGACTAATACTGCTTACAAAAATATTACAGCGGATTACTTTGGCGCCGCCGCCGTTTCATTGGGAAATGCCGAACAATTGCGTAGAGACACATTGCTTACACAAGGCATTACTGTATTATTTGTCATTGCTTTCATAGGCATATACTTTAAAAAGAAAAGGGCGCCGCTACTGGTTTTAATACCGGTAATGTATGGTGCGCTGTTCTCACTTACAGCTATTTATTTTATCAAGGGTAGTATTTCTGTAATAGCACTGGGTACCGGTTCCGTTATACTTGGCATAGCTATTAATTACTCACTGCATGTATTCAACCATTACCGTCACACGCGCAGCATAGAACAAACGATAGCAGATTTATCTTTTCCTTTAACCATTGGCAGCTTTACCACGATTGGCGGCTTCCTTTGCCTGGAGTTTGTACAATCTGAATTACTGAAAGACCTTGGTTTATTTGCAGCATTTAGTTTGATAGGCGCTGCATTGTGCAGTCTTATTTACCTGCCCCACTTTATACAAACGAAAAAGGCAGACGTAGCTCAAAACCATACAGTTTCTTTGATTGATAAACTGGCGGCGTACAGCCCGCAGCGAAACAAAGTATTGATTACTGTTATCCTTGCCCTCACCATTTTCTTTTCCTTTTATGTAAGCAGGGTTGGCTTTGATGCCGATATGCTGCACATGAACTACATGCCGGAAAAACTGCAACAATCGGAGGCCGCGCTCAATAACCTCAACCAGGCTGCACTTAAATCCGTTTATCTTGTTGCAGAAGGCAAAAACCTCGATGAGGCACTGCGCAATAACGAGCGGCTCTCGCAAACAATAGATTCACTGAAAACAAAACAAATTGTTACGCGCTACTCAGGTGTTTCCTCACTGGTTATTTCTGACTCTTTGCAAAAACAACGTATTGCCATGTGGCAGCAATACTGGACAGAAGCAAAGAAACAGGCGCTGCTGCAAACATTACAGTCAGCAGGCGGTGCGCTGAAGTTTTCCGCAACGGCATTTGATCATTTCGAAACACTGTTGAATACAGATTTTCAGCCGATGAATGATACGGTGTTGAATGATATCAGGAAAAAATTCCTGGACGATTATATTTCAGAAACATCGGCAGGTGTAAACGTGGTAACACTGCTGAAAGTGGCCGATAACAATAAACCAATTGTATACGCACAATTCGATGACGAACAAAATGTGACCGTTCTTGACAAGCAATACCTGGCAGATAAAATGGCCGGCGTAATAAGGGATGATTTTAGCAGTATTGCTTATATGTCATCAATACTGGTGTTCGTGGTATTACTGATCACGTACGGCAGAATAGAACTTGCGCTCGTATCATTTATACCAATGTTTATTACATGGATATGGATCCTGGGTATTATGGCACTGTTTAATATCCAGTTCAACATCATCAACATTATTGTATCGGCGCTGATATTTGGTCTTGGCGATGACTACAGCCTGTTTATAATGGATGGACTGATCCAGGAATATAAGACGGGCAAAAAAAATCTTTCCTCGTTCAAATCTTCCATCTTTCTTTCAGCAATCACCACCATAGCAGGTTTGGGTGTGCTGATCTTTGCAAAACACCCGGCACTGAAGTCCATTGCATTTATATCCATCACCGGTATTCTTTGCGTGGTGCTTATTGCGCAGGTAATGATTCCTTTTCTATTCAACTTTCTGATCGCTGACCGGGTTAAACAACACAAATTTCCCTGGACAGCATCTGGCTTATTTAAATCTGTCTTTTCTTTTACATACTTTTTTTTGGGCAGTATTTTGCTGACCATTGCCGGGTTCTTCCTGGTCATTATTTTTCCTTTTGGCAAAGAGCGCGGCAAACTGATCTATCATACCCTGCTGTCGAAATACACATGGTCGCTGATGTATATCATGAGCAATGTGAAAAAGCGCATCATCAACCAACACAAAGAAGATTTTAAAAAGCCTGCAGTCATCATCTGCAACCACCAGTCTTTTCTCGATATTCTCTGCACCACCATGCTATACCCAAAACTTATCCTGCTTACCAATCAGTGGGTATGGAAATCGCCGGTGTTTGGCTGGGTAATAAAAATGGCCGACTATTATCCTGTTGCAGATGGTATTGAAAACAGTATAGAACTTTTAGCCGACCGTGTAAAACAGGGCTATTCCATTGTTATATTTCCCGAAGGCACACGCACGGTTGATGGTAATATGAAACGATTTCATAAAGGTGCATTTTACCTTGCTGAAAAACTAAACATCGACATACTGCCCATTATTTTTCATGGCTCGGGTTATACCATGACGAAACATGATTTTTTGCTGAAAGACGGAACCATTACGCTTACCATCGAAGAAAGAATACCGCCGGGGGCGGGGGCATCGGTGTTTGGCGACGATTACGCCACCAAAACAAAAAACATCAGCCGTTGGTTTAAGCACCGCTTTGCTGAAATAAGCTCCGCTATTCAACAACCGGCTTACTACAAAGAACAACTGAAGTACAATTATATATACAAAGGGCCGGTGCTGGAATGGTACATGAAGATCAAGACAAGACTGGAAAAATATTACCAGCCTATACACGACCTGCTGCCCAAAAGTGGTAACATGCTCGATCTTGGGTGCGGCTATGGGTTTATGAGCTATACCCTGCATTTCGCATCGCCGGAACGAAAGATCACAGGAATAGATTATGATGAAGAAAAAATAGCTGTGGCCAGTCATTGTTTTAGTAAAGACGACGGTATACATTTCATGCATGCTGATGCCACGGCTTTTGAAGGCAATACGTACGATGCCATAATCATGGCTGATATGTTGCACTACCTTACGTCTGACCAGCAAAAAGCGTTAATAGCAAAATGTATTGCACACCTGAATGCTGGGGGTACAATACTGATACGCGATGGCAACACAGAGCTGAAAGAGCGGCATGCCAACACAAAGCTTACCGAGTTCTTTTCAACTAAGCTGACCGGTTTTAACAAAACCTCAGGCAAGGGGCTAACGTTCTTTTCTGCGCAACTGGTAAAAGATATTGCACAAGCATACGATATGCAATGCATTGAAGTAGATAACACAAAATATACATCGAATGTTATTTACCTTTTGCGGCATAGCAGTAAACAAATTAGTGATACCGAAGCAAGACTGAACAATGCTGAATAGTATTGTTGCAGTACAAGTGAGTGACACAACGAAAGCAAAATAGCAGCAATGCAGTTGGTTACATAAACAATATTTTTGGGCCATGCATTTGAATAAGTATGAGACACCTGTTGCGTCGCACTCTTGTACGGTTGAAGCAACATTGGGCAACGCGAAGACAGTTTGCAAAAAATGAAACACAACAACGTTATAATAATCGGAAGCGGCATTGGCGGCCTTGTTTGCGGCGATATCTTAAGCCGCGAAGGTTACAGCGTTTGCATAATAGAAAAAAACCGCCAGCTTGGTGGTTGCCTGCAGGTATATGCACGCAATAAAGTTGTGTTTGATTCCGGTGTGCATTATGTGGGTGGTTTGGCCAAAGGGCAAAACCTGTACCAGTTGTTTAAATACTTAGGCATTATCGGCAAAATGAAACTGGAGAGAATGAATGCTGATGCGTTTGATAAAATCATGATCAGCGGCGATGATAAAGTATATGCACTGGCACAAGGGTATGATAATTTTATTGCCACATTACTAAAAGACTTTCCCGAAGAAGAAGCTGCCATTAATACCTACTGCGATAAAATAAAAGAAGTTTGTTCAAAGTTTCCGCTATACAACCTAGAAGCCGGAGATGGCTTTGATGAAAAGCTGAGCGTGATGAGTATTGATACAAAAACCTACCTCGCATCCATCACAGAAAACAAGAAGCTGCAACAGGTGCTTGCCGGCAACAACGCTTTGTATGCCGGCGTTGGCAACGAAACACCGTTTTATGTTCATGCACTTATTACAAACAGCTATATAGAAAGTTCGTGGAAGTTTGTTGATGGCGGATCTCAGATTGCAAAATACATGGCGGCCAACATACGGGCACATGGCGGTAAGATCATCAACAATGCAACTGTTACAAAGATCGTAGAACAGGATGGCAGGGTTACACATGTATTACTGCAGGATGGCACAGCGCTGTACGCAGACCATTTTATTTCGAACATGCACCCGGCCAAAACGATAGACATTACAGAAACAACTTTTTTTAAAACGGCCTACAAAAACAGGATAAAAAGTTTGAAAGACACCATCTCGGGTTTTATTGTAAACATTGTATTAAAAAAAGATTGCTTTCCCTACTTCAAGCACAATTATTACTGGCACCGGGAAGGTCACCTGTGGTCACAGGCAGATTACACTGCAGAAAACTGGCCGTTGGGCTATGCCATTTTCTTATCTGCCACATCAAAAATAAAAGCGTGCGCCGAAGGTTTTACCATATTTAGCTATATGCGTTACGAAGACGTACAACAGTGGGAAAATACATTTAACACCGTAACACACGAAAATGACCGCGGTGAAAGTTACGAGGCCTTTAAAAAGGAAAAAGCGGAACGGCTGATCGATGTTGTATGCGAAAATTTTCCGCAACTGAGAGATTGCATCAGCACATACTACGTTTCAACACCGCTAACCTTTCGCGATTATATTGGCACAGATGACGGATCTTTATACGGTATAGCAAAAGATTATAAAGAACCTTTAAAAACATTTATGTCGCCGCGTACAAAGCTGCCAAATCTTTACTTTACAGGCCAGAATCTAAATCTGCATGGCGTATTGGGTGCTGCTATCAGCGGTATAGTAACCAGTACCGCTGTAATGAACAGCAATGAAATCATTAAAAAAATAAAGGATGCTTAAACGAAGGAAGTTCTGGAAAAGAGTGGCGTATGTATTGGGCAGTTTCCTTGCATTGCTCCTGATTTTATTTATTTACCTGGCTTCGGTCTCAAAGATTGACCCACCGGAAGTAAAAGATAGAAGCAGTTTACAACTATCACGTACAGAGATCAGCCCCAACTTTTACGCATTAAAGAATGACTGGTTCCATAAAAGCAATACAGGCTTATACGAACTGTACACAGAAGGAGAGCCTTTTGAGCGCGGTGTTATCAACGGCAAACTAACCACAGAACTCATCAAAAGACAGGAAGACTATTTTAGTGCACAGATCAAAAAAATGATCCCCTCAGATTTTTACCTGCGCTTCTTAAAATACTTTATCGGCTTTTTCAACCGCAACCTGGCAGACAATATTACAGAAGAGTACAAAGAAGAGATTTACGGTGTTTCGCAATCAGCATCTGACCAGTATGACTACATTGGCGATAATTATTCACGTATTCTAAACTATCATGCGGCGCATGATATTGGCCACGCATTGCAAACAATGGCGCTCGTAGGCTGTACCTCGTTTGGCACATGGGGTGCTATGAGCCAGGATAGCACAATGATCATTGGCCGTAATTTTGACTTCTACATCAACGATGATTTTGCCAAAGAAAAGATCATCTCTTTCTGCAACCCGGCACAGGGATATAAGTTTATGTATGTAACCTGGGGCGGTTTTACCGGCGTGGTTTCTGGTATGAACGAAAAAGGATTAACTGTTACCATCAACGCTGCAAAGTCAGATATACCGGGCGGTTCGGCTACACCGGTGTCGCTGGTTGCTAAAGAAATTGTACAATATGCGCAGAATATTGATGAAGCCGTTGCCATAGCCAGGAAAAGAAAAATGTTTGTATCAGAATCTTTTCTTGTAGCGTCTGCGGCCGACAAAAAAGCCGTGGTAATAGAGAAAACGCCCGACTCTTTAGACATCTACGATCCCAATAAAAACTTTATTACCTGCGCCAACCACTTCCAGGGAAACCAGCTAAGCAAACTGGCGTCTAACAAAGAGCAGATGGACCAGAGCGCATCTGTGTACCGGTACAACCGGTTGTCGCAGTTACTACAGCAAAATGGCAAAAACACGGTAGAAAAAACGATCGCAATTCTAAGAGATCATGCAGGCATCAATAACGCCAACATCGGGCTTGGCAACGAGAAAGCACTGAACCAGTTTATTGCACACCATGCCATTGTTTTCGAACCCGAAAAACTGCGTGTATGGATCTCTACTTCGCCATGGCAGATGGGCCAGTTTGTTTGTTATGATCTGCATACCGTTTTTGCACTTGCCGGCTTAAAGACCAGCCGCGAAGTGTACGATTTTTCGCTCACAGTAGCCGCAGATCCGTTTATGCAAACACAGCAATTCAAAGACTTTATCACTTACAGGAATTATGCGCATGACATCAGCGATGGTAAAACGATCAATACCGACAGCCTCATTGCAAAAAATCCCGGCTATTATCATGCGTATGTGTTGGCCGGCGATTATGCTTTCAACAGAAACGAATATCAAAAAGCGCTGGGTTATTATAAAACTGCATTAACCAAAGTTATTGCTACCAAAAAAGAAGAGGCACATATCAAAGAACAGATAGCTGCCTGCAACGAAAAACTACATCAGTAAACATCCATGCCTTCGTGGTTAATGAGTAATTTTTTTCCAGGCATTTGTAGTCATGGCATCGCCTGTTGTGTCACTCACTTGTACGTTCTATCTTTGTGGCGGCTGTAGCGTTCCTTATCGCGATCTGGCCGCACTGCAGTTATTACATCTTTTCTATACAAACATTGGCCAGGATACCACCCCGAGAAACTACTACCCTTCATTATCGCAGCTTTATAAAGAACATATTATAGCCTGTCAACCTTGGTGCTTATTCCTTACTTTGCGTACTTTGCATTACTCAACATTTACACAGCAACTGCAATGATAAAAGGCATCGGCACAGATATTATAGAAGTAGAAAGAGTAGCGCAGAAAATTCAGAAAGAACAGGGGTTTCGTGAGCTCGTTTTTTCTGTGGCAGAAATCAATTACTGCGAAGCGAAGACGAATAAATTTGAACATTATGCTGCGCGTTTTGCTGCCAAAGAAGCACTGGGCAAAGCGCTGGGTCTTGGCTGGGCAGAGGGCACAACCATTAACGAGGTAGAAATACTCAATCGGCAAAACGGGCAGCCATACATACATTTTCTTGGTGAAACTGCTGCAAAAATTGCTGCATTGAATACAGGAAACATTTATGTTTCTTTGTCGCATATAAAAACATTTGCCACTGCCATCGTAATTATTGAACAACAGCATGCATAATAACAGCAACATTGCTTTTCAGCCGGCAACAGTTATACAAACATTCCAGGAAACAAAACTTAAAGAGTTACTGGCATACCTGCAGCAGCGTTCACCTTTTTATCAGCAGTTGTTTGCAGCCGGAAAGATAGATGTGGCTGCTATCAATTCCCTTAGCGACCTGGCAATGTTGCCAACAACAGGTAAAGAAGATCTCCAAACAAGAAACGATGAGTTTTTATGTGTGCCTAAAAGCAACATAATAGAATATACTTCTACTTCAGGAACAATTGGCAAACCTGTAACCATTGCACTAAGCGATCATGACCTGGACCGCCTGGCTTACAACGAATACTCATCTTTCATTTGCGCAGAAGGTTCATCGAACGATATTTACCAGTTAATGCTTACGCTGGACAGGCAGTTTATGGCCGGCATGGCCTATTATACGGGCATACGTAAAATGGGTGCAGGCATTATACGTGTGGGGCCCGGTGTTCCATCTTTGCAGTGGGAAACCATTGCCCGTCTGCAGCCAACGGCCATTGTTGCAGTACCCTCTTTCATTGTTAAACTAATGCAGTATGCAGAGCAACATAAGATCGACATCAACAACACATCTGTAAAAAAAGCAATCTGCATTGGCGAGAATATTCGCCACACCGATTTTTCGCTGAATGTACTCGGCAAAAAAATTACCGGCGCCTGGAACATTGATTTGTATTCAACGTATGCTTCTACTGAGATGCAGACTGCCTTTACAGAATGCAGGGCACAGCAGGGCGGGCATTTGCAGCCAGACCTGCTGATTGTGGAATTACTGGATGACAATGACAATCCTGTTGCACCGGGCAACCCCGGCGAGGTAACGATCACCACATTGGGTCTTGAAGCAATGCCGCTGCTGCGGTACAAAACCGGCGACATTTGCATTGCACACCATGAGCCCTGCAGTTGCGGCAGAAATTCATTACGGCTCTCTCCTGTTATAGGCCGCAAAAAACAAATGATCAAATACAAAGGCACCACACTGTTTCTGCCGGCTTTATCAGACATCCTGAACGATATGGAAGACATTGTTGATTTTGTAGTGGAAGTGTATGCCAATGACCTGGGTACCGACGAAATCTTATTGCACCTAGTACGCAGGCATGATACACCAGAATCAGATCACAAGATAAGAGCCTACCTGCAGGCAAGGCTACGGGTTAGTCCCCACATAACTTATATAACCAGGGAACAGATGGTGCAACTGCAATTTCCCGATGGCGGAAGAAAACCATTGAAGTTTATTGATAAGAGGTAACCCTACGCTAAATTTCTTCAGAAAATATACCTCACCCTATATCCCTCTCCAAAGGAGTGGGATTTTAAATGTTCATGTTAAACGCTTTGCTATTCTTAATTTACGCCTCCATCTTCGCATTGCTGAATAAAGCGCTATGCGTACAAGAGTGCGACGCAACGAAAGCTCAATGCCTGTACTGCTGCCCGGCCCCAAAAATTTATCATACTTTTTGCTGCTTTCGGCTGTAATATTACAACCCATTTTATGCAGCTAAAAAAGACGATAGGATACCGTGTAATCAAAGATTGGTTTACGTTGAAGCAATTTGCACCATTTACATTCCAGGAAGAAACCTGGCAACATCTCATCAATGGCAAAAGCGGCCTGGTAAATGCACCCACGGGTTGTGGTAAAACGTTTTCCGTGTTTATCGGCAGTGTAATACAGTTCATCAATGAGCATCCAGCCACCTATCAAACCAAGGCAAAAAATGGCTTGCAGTTGTTATGGATATCGCCATTGCGGGCCCTTGCAAAGGATGTTGGCCGTGCAATGGAAGAAGTAATTGCAGAATTGGGCATGCAATGGAAAGTGGGCATCAGGAACGGAGATACAGATGTTGCGGTGCGGCAGCAACAGAAAAGAAATATGCCCGAGGTGCTGATCATTACCCCGGAAAGCCTGCACCTGCTGCTGGCGCAAAAAAACTATCCTGATGTGTTTAAACAACTACGCACCATTGCTGTAGATGAATGGCATGAGTTGATCGGCAGTAAACGCGGTGTGCAGGTAGAACTGGCCATCAGCAGAATTGTGCACCTGCTTCATACAACAAAACTGAGTGTGTGGGGTATTAGCGCCACTATTGGCAACCTGGAAGAAGCAAGGGAAGTATTGCTTACGCCGGCAGGTTATAAAGAGAGCGTGATTGTAAAAGCCAACCTGCACAAACAAACAGAGGTCTTTTCCATTATCCCGGACGAAATAGAAAAATACCCCTGGGCAGGGCATCTTGGTATAAAGCTGGCAGCGCACATCATCCCCATAATTGAGAACAGTAATACCACGCTTATTTTCATTAACACCAGAGGTATGAGTGAGCGCTGGTACCAAACCATATTAGACATTGCACCACAACTGGCGGGCGCCATTGCACTGCACCATGGCAGTATAGAACAGGAGTTGCGCTTATGGGTAGAAGATGCATTACACACACAACGGTTAAAAGCAGTGGTTTGTACGGCCAGCCTCGATCTTGGTGTGGATTTTCGCCCGGTTGATACCGTGATACAGGTGGGTTCGCCAAAAGGTGTATCACGCTTTATGCAACGTGCCGGCCGCAGCGGGCACAGACCCGGTGACGTTAGCAGGATATACTTTCTGCCAACGCATACGCTTGAACTGGTAGAAGCGGCCGCGCTGAAAGAGGCCATCAAAGAAAAAGTGATCGAGAGCCGGGAACCGATGGTACTTTGCTTTGACGTACTGATACAATACCTCTGTACACTGGCTATTGGCGAAGGTTTCAGCGCGCCGGAAATACTGGAGGAAATAAAAACGACATATTGTTTTGCTGACATCAAAGAGCGTGAATGGCAGGAAGTACTGAACCATATTACCTACGGCGGCAGGGCTTTGGAACACTACGATGAATACAAAAAAGTAGAGTTTGAAGATGGCCTTTACCGTATACGCAACCGGCGTATTGCCATGCGCCACCGTATGCATATTGGCACCATTGTAAGCGATGCCATGATGAAAGTGAAGTTTATGACGGGTGGCTACATCGGCGTTATAGAAGAATGGTTCATCAGCAGGCTGGAGCCCGGCGACGTTTTTGTTTTTGGCGGCTATAACCTTGAGCTGGTGGCCATCAAAGACATGACCGTGCTTACACGCAAATCGAAATCCAAAAAGGCCATTGTACCCAGTTGGATGGGCGGCCGCATGAGCCTTACCGCCAACCTCGGTCATGTGCTGCGTGCAACATTCAACAAAATTGCAGCCAACGACCTGGATGAAGTTGAACTAAAAAGCCTTGAACCACTTTTCGTATTGCAAAGAACGCTTTCACATATTCCGCAATCCAATGAACTGCTGATAGAACACATTGAAGATAAAGATGGTTACCACCTGATTGTTTACCCGTTCGAAGGCAGGCAGGTACACGAAGCCATGAGTTCGCTCATGGCATACCGCATCAGTAACATTACGGCCATTACATTTTCCATTGCCATGAATGATTATGGGTTTGAACTGCTGAGCGACAAACCCATACCCGTTGATGATACAAATGTTTACGAACTTTTTACCACCACAAACCTGCTGGCAGATATACAGAAGAGTGTAAATTCTGTTGAAATGGCTACAAGAAAATTCAGGGATATTGCTGTAATAGGCGGGCTTATTTTCCAGGGTTTTCCCGGCGAGCAAAAAAAGGCGCGGCACCTGCAATCCTCTGCCGGACTGCTTTTCAAGGTATTCAGCGAGTACGACCCCAACAATATTTTATTGCGGCAGGCATACCAGGAAGTATTTGACCAGCAAATGGAAGAAGTACGTTTACGCAATGCGCTGGAACGCATACAACAAAGCAGGATCATGCTCATGTTTCCTGAAAGACTTACACCACTCTCCTTCCCCATTATAGTAGATGGTCTCAGCCGTTATAACCTTTCATCAGAAAGGCTGGAAGACAGGATAAGAAGAATGCAGCAACAACTCGAAGAAGATTGATGTAACCGGCAGCAGTGCTGGTGGCATCGCCTGTTGTGTCACTCACTTGTACTACAGCAACTGTATGCAGCACGCCTGGTCTATCTTGCAAAAGTTCCGTTTAGCCTTCGCATTATGTTGAGCGGGTTACCGTCTTTCAACGCATCAGGCAAAAGCTCCTGTGGGCAATCCTGCCAGCAAAAAGGCCTGGCAAAACGTTTTATGGCATCTGCACCTACAGAAGTACTGCGTGCATCTGTTGTAGCGGGGTATGGGCCACCATGCACCATAGCATAGCAAACTTCTACACCGGTAGGTACGCCGTTATAAACGAGCCGCCCAACTTTTGATGACAGTGTTGCTATGCAATCTTCAAATTCGTGGATGTCTGCTGTAGTGCCTGTAACAGTGCCTGTAAGCTGACCGTGCAACGCCTGCAGGGCCTGCTGCATCTCGTTTTTATTATTGCATTCCACAATTAATGTGGCCGGCCCGAACATTTCTGTTTGTAGTACTTCGTTGTTAATAAAATCCTGCGCAGCAACTTTTAGCAAAGCAGTGGCCGCTTTTGTTTCCTGTGCAAGGCTATCATTGTTAAAGATGGTTTCTACGCCACTTTCTTTCATCAACTGCTCTTTATTGGTATAATAGCCTTTGCACACATTTGCATTGAGCATTACTGCGGCAGGCGTGGCCTGTAATTTTTCAGCAAGCTGCCGGGTAAAGGTCCTGGTGCCTGCATCGTTTAATACAAACAACAAGCCCGGGTTGGTACAAAACTGCCCCGCACCCAAAGCTACAGACGCGGCAAACTGTGTAGCTACTTTAGCTGGATCTTCAGCAAGTTGTTTGGGTAAAATAAGTACGGGGTTTATACTGCTCATTTCTGCATAAACAGGAATGGGTTCTTTACGCTCGTTGGCTGCTTTGTATATAGCCATGCCTGCTTTGTAAGAACCGGTAAACCCAACGGCTTTTACCAGCGGATGTTTTACCAATGAAAGGCCAGTGCCTGCACCTGTGCCATTGAGGGAGGAAAAGACACCATCAGGCATATTACATTTTTTTGCTGCGCTGATGATGGCGCCGGCCACCATTTCGTTTGTACCCAGGTGCGACTCATGTGCTTTAACGATCACCGGGTTGCCTGCGGCGAGTGCAGCAGCGGTATCTCCACCGGCAGTGGAAAAAGCAAACGGAAAATTGCTTGCGCCAAATACCACAACAGGCCCGAGAGGCACGAGCATTTTCCTGAGATCAGAACGCGGCAGAGGTTTTCTTTCCGGCAATGCTTCATCAATTACAGCTTCTACCCATGAACCTTCGCGCAGCAAGTCTGCAAACAACTTCAACTGGCCTGTTGTTCGGCCTCGCTCACCAAGCAGGCGCGCCTCGGGCAAACCGCTTTCCTGCATGGCGCGTTGTATCAGTGCATCGCCCAGCAACATTATTTCGTCTGCTATTGTTTCCAGGAAGATTGCTCTTGCTGTAGCCGGTATATTTTTATAGGTACTGAATGCTTCTGAGGCTTTGCTTACTGCTTCGTTTACTTCTTTGTCTGTGGCTACAAAAAACTGCTCCTGCAGAGTGCTGTTGGTTACAGGGCTAAACGCTGTAAGTGTTTCTTTTCCCAGGGCTGTTTCTGCAAAGCCGGCATAATTGATTCCTTTGACCATGGTACATATTTTTATGAAGTAAACGAAGTTCCTTGTTTTGCCTGTTACTGCTATGCTGACGGGTAAATTTTTAGCAGTTTATTTTTGTGGTGCGATGCATGCGGCAGGTTGTATATCGGTTAGCGTGGCTGTGCACATGCTGAATAAAGATGCAAAAGTACAAGTGAGTGACACAACAGGTGATGAATAAAGTACAACAGCCGGCCACAAAAATTTTGTATTGTATTAAAAAAGCTTAATTTAATGTATTGCTTACTGCTTGCACTACAGAAACTAAAAACCGGCACCATTATGATCAAACCTTTAAATTGTTTTATACCGACGAATCTCATCTTTAGTAAGTTTTACAGGCTGCTATCAGGCGTATAAAGCGTGGCCCGCGTAAAACCTTTATCACCAGGAGATGCAACGATGCATACCGTGCGCAATTGATAAATGCGATGGCTTATGTTAGATTGACCAATAACAGGTAATTAAAATACGATTAACAATCGGTTAATGACTCTGGTATTTGTCTCCGAAAAATAGCAAATGCACTTACATTTACACAGATAGCGTTTAACACCCCAATGCATTTTTGCAGAACAACCAGCTGACCAGGATAAAACAATGTTATGAAGAAACTTTTTTTGGGGGTTGCTATGTTGATGCTTCTCTCTCTTTGTTCTAACGCTAACGAACCGGCAATAGAGAAAGGAGTTCTTGATTTAAGCAATTATAAATGGGAAAACGGACTAGTCGACCTAAGGGGCGAGTGGGAATTTTATTGGAGCAAATTTCATAACCATTCATTCTTCTCAGATACAGCTACCCCTCACGAAAAAACTTTTGCATATGTACCTGCTTTCTGGAACGACGAAGTGCCTGATAACGGAGCTTTTAAACCTGCTTTTGGATATGCCACTTACCGGTTACTGATCAAATGCCCGAATGCTGCCAACAAACTAGCCATAAAATTTTTAACTGTAGAATCTGCATACGATGTATACATCAACGGTAAACAGACAGCCCGGGTGGGCAACCCCGGTGTAAGTGCTGCTACCACTACGGCAGACCTGAGACCAATCATCATCAACGTGCAACCGGAGAATGGGGTACTTGATATTGTGGTGCATGTTTCCAACTTCAACAACCGTGTGGGCGGCTTATGGGACGACATAAAGCTGGGCACTGAAAAGCAGGTGGAATACCGGTTTATCAGCAATATTGTGCTGGAGTGTTTTGTGGCGGGAGCATTTTTTCTCACCGCTATCTATTACCTTATTCTTTATTCATCTTTCAGAAAACGGTATACGCTTTTATATTTTGGCCTGCTGTGTATTGTAATATTCACCCGCAGCATGGTGGTGGGTGAAGTTCCGCTGTATTACATTTCTGACTGGGGCTGGAGCGTAGCAAGAAGGCTGGAATATATATCGCTTTACTGCTCTGTGCCCATAATGTGCCTCTTTTCCTATCACCTTTTTCCGCATGAATTTGAAAAGAAAGTGCTCTACGTGGTAGTGCCGTTATGCAGTCTTTTCGTGTTATTGTCGCTGGTTGGCCCTTATTATTATTACACTTATGTGGTGCGTTACTTCCAGCTGATAATACTTGCCACTGCATTGTACGGCTTGTATGTTTATATAAAAGCCTGTATAGCCAAACGCGCCGGAAGTATACTTTTTCTCAGTGCGTTTATCATCTTCCTCATCACCATTATAAATGATGTGCTGTATGTAAACCTTGTTATTCACAGCTGGCCGTTGTTTTATGTTGGCCTGGCAATATTTGTTGTAAAGCTTTCTATTATTTTATCCAGGCAGTTTTCTGACACCTTTAGCCAATTGCAGTTCGCGAATAAGAAATTGCAGGAAACCAATGATGAACTGGGCATCATGAATAAAGAGATCGAACACAAGCATATTGAACTCAAAAAAATCAATACGGAACTAGACTCTTTTGTTAACCGTACTTCTCATGATCTGAGGGCACCCATTACATCGCTGCTGGGAATAATTATGCTGGCCGAGCAGGAACAAAATCCTGAGACAATGAAAAAGTACCTGTCTATGCAGGAAAAAACCCTTAAACGCATGGACAGCCTTATTGCTGATATCATTGACTTTTCCAAGAATAAACGACTTGACCTGGAATTGAAAGACGTGGAGTTTGAGCAAATTGTTCATGACAGCCTGGAAGACCATGCATACCTGAATGACTCACAGAAAATAGCGAAAATTGTAAGGATCAACCAATACGAGAAATTTGTATCTGACCCGCGCAGGGTAAGCATTATAATCAACAACCTGATCTCTAATGCTATCAAATATGCCGATTATAGCAAACTGCAGCCTGAAATACATGTAAACGTTACCGTGGTAGACAATGTGGCCACGCTGGAAGTTTCTGATAACGGTATTGGTATTGAAGAAAAACACCTGGATAAGATCTTTACATTATTTTATCGAGTAACCAATAGTGCAACTGGTTCCGGCCTGGGTTTATACATCATTAAAGAAACGGTGGAAAAGCTTGGCGGCTATATCATCATCAACTCAACAAAAGGTGATGGCACAAGCATTAAAGTTATGCTCCCGAATATAGGCTACAGGCTATAAGGTTTTAAGTTGCATCAAAGCGGTCTGATTACTCAATTTATTCTTTCTTCTGCGGCAGGCAGCCTGCACAAACTCTTCACAGGTACAGGAAGAGCACCGGTAAACATTCATAGAATTTATACTGTTCGCTTTTTATTTTACTTTAGCCTATTATGCCGGTGCAGAAAAAAATTATTTACATCGCTTCATTTACAGCATTTGCACTGGCGTTGGTTTGCTATAACCCTTTCGCTTTATACTTTCAGAATGATGACTTCATCCATATTCCGCTGAGCGCTGAAGGCAAACTGTTGCAGCATAATTCTTTCCGGCCCGTTTGCGACCTGAGTATCATGCTGGACTATTTTCTATGGAAAAAAAATGCATGGGGCTACCATTTTACCAATCTCATTTTACATGTGACTGCCTGTTGTATATTCTATTTTTTTGTGCAACTTTTACTAAAGACTTATTCAACCGTAAAAGATATTCGTACAACATCCTGGCTCGTAACCGTATTGTTTTTTATCTACGCCATGCACAGCGAACCCGTGTTGTGGATACTGGGCAGATCTGCTATACTGGCAACCATATTTTCTTTGTTGTGCCTGTATTTTTATATTAAAAGAAATGATGGCCGCTACAGTTTTATTCTTAGCCAGTTATTTTATGTTGCCGGTTTACTAACATACGAATCTGTATGGGCGTTGCCGGCAATTTGTGTTGTGATTGCAACGACCACTCTTAAACAGCAACACAGCACATTAAAAAAGGAAATCGTATGGCTGACGATCATTTTTGCAACGCTGGCATTGACACTTTTTATAAGGGGAGGTTTTATTCATGAAGTTGCGGGCAATTACGAAGTGTCGTATATATTAAACGGAAATTACCTGCTGCTATTCAAGCATTACACATTGCTTTTTATCAGAAGTTTCCTGCCGGCATTTATCAATAACCCGGTTTTGCTTGCCGGTTACATATGCACTATCGCTTTTTCGATCCTGTTGTTTTTTAAAAACAGGGATCGGGCAATGCCTGTGATCATCCTTTGCTTTCTGCTTAGCCTTCTTCCTTACATAACCCTGGGGATTGATACAAACGGCACAGAATCTGAACGTTTTCTGTACTTCCCAACCATGGTGGTTTGTATTATGTTTGCCTTTTTAGCCAGTCATATGGCTGACAGTGTAAAAATGATCCTCTTTGCGGCTTTATACGCTTTACACATTATTACACTTTTTGTGGTTACACCAAATTATGTGGTGGCAGGAAATATAGTACAGGAAATAAGCAAAGCCATAAAACAGTTGCCGGATAAGAAAGTGATACTTGCCGCAGATGTACCGCAGGCCCAGCATGGAGCTTTTATCTTCCGGCAGGGGCTTGGCGAAATGATACAATGGCTGGGCGAAAAAAAGCCGGACACAGTGATCATTTGCTCTCAACGTTATGAACTTTTGCCACTGCAATATCCATACAGAATTGAAAAAAGAAATACCGGTTTCATAGAATGCAACAACAATATCCTGAATGCTTCAGCAGATACGTTACTTCTGCAATTCACAGATGATGCACTGATCATTATCCAAAAATAAAATAGAGGTTCTTAAGCAGATAGTGTCCGGCACGTGTAAATACAACCCTTAATCACGTTTCAACAGCACGGAATCCACTCCGTAATAGGCTTTAAGCGTGTTCACTGAATATTCAGTGTCAAGGTCGTCTTCAAAAAAGATAAACAAAGGCTTTTGCTGTACAAGATCGTATAACGTTTTTGTACTGCCTGCATAATCCTTTTGTAAAATGGTTTTCATTTGTGCATCGTAAGTTCGCAATATAGCTGGCGTACCCTTAACAGCAGCCTGTTGCAGCGTTTGCGCTCTTATCTTCATAATATTACTGTACAACGGTGCGGCTACAACGCTTTTATAGGCATCTTTTATGTAGTTATTACTTAATATACAAACAGCATACACAAATAACAACACCAGCCTTGTTTCTTTGGCAAACAGGTTAAAAGCGATACGTTTTGCAAAAATACCTTCTGAAAAAACCATTAACAACAGGCCCGAAACCATTATTACAATCACACCATTTACATAACGGTCGGGTATTACGCCTCCTTTTAAACCAACTACGGCCACCGCAATCATCGTAACAAAAAATAGCAGCAGCATTAAAGGCAATAACCACCGCCTGCCTTTGAAAAAACGCGCAAACAACAGCTCCTGAAACTGGTCTTTTCTTGTATTGGCGTACAGGAAAGTTATCAGGAGAATCACCCATAAAAGCGGTTTACTAAAAATGCTCCACAAAACTTCTGCAAGATGATAACCGATGGCAACACCGCCCACCAATATTCCTTTGGGTTCTATAATAGCTGTACGTTCGTGTATACCCGGCGACAACAGTACAACAAAAGCGCTCAGTATAAAAGCTACAATAACCGAAAGCAGCAAGACAGTGCTTAACCGCTTGTATGCTTTGGAAAGCATAGGCAGCAATAGCATGAATGTCTGCACAATTATAAACAGTTCATTGAAGCCATTTATAACAAACACCAGTAACGGCATTACAACAGCAGCAGCTAATTTTCCAAAACCGTTTTTTGAATGCAATAAGATGATCCATAACCCGGCTTCTACCTGCAGCAATATAATTGGCAACTGGTAAGTTACAGCACTGCTAAACCAGAACTGGTAAGTACTTACTTCCACTACAGACATCAGTTGCAGGCACATATACAACAGGCATATCCACACAATATTTTTATGCAACTTTTCATCTTTCAACACGTGTTTATTGATGAGAAAAAAGGTAAAAAATACAGACGCAACATTCAACACAAAGAGTAAAAGACTATGCAGGTAATAATGATCATATAAAAAACCATCGGCCGCAAACAACGCACCGGTAAAGGTTGCAGAGAACCTGCCACCCCAGTTATTGTATATAAAAGTCTGATAGCCCAGGAAGCCTTGTTCCCGTAAATGATACCCGCAGATATAATCATCTGCACACGGATGGTTAAAGAATGGCAGTACAAACAATGGCGCAAAAAAAACGACAAAGGCTAATATCAGCAGTAGTTTGGCAACAATGATCAGTTTGGAAATAATGTAATCTCTGTCAGTAAAAAATTCCCGCATGGTTGTTCATTTACAAACTATTGCTTAATCATTCGTTGAATATATTTTCCTATAATATCAAATTCAATGTTCACAACAGAACCTTCCATTACCTGCTGCATATTAGTATGCTCGTATGTATAGGGTATGATGGCAACCGAGCATGTGTCTTCACCAACATTGAACAAAGTAAGGCTGATGCCATTGATAGCAATCGACCCTTTTTCTATTACCAGCGAGGCAAACTGTTTTGGAAACTGAAAAGTAAATTCCCAGCTACCATTCCTATCTGCACGTTTAATGCAGGTTGCAGTAGCATCTACATGCCCCTGCACTATGTGTCCGTCCAGCCTGCCGTTCATAATCATGCATCGTTCAATATTTACCAGGTCATTCACCTGCCAAACACCAAGGTTTGATTTTTCCAGTGTTTCTTCTATGGCTGTTACGCGGTGCATACCATCTTCAACAGCTTCAACGGTAAGGCATACGCCGTTATGACTAACGCTTTGATCAACTTTAAACTGATGAGAAAGCGACGAACTGATATAAAAAGTTTTGTTCGTACCCTGCGTGGTAATCTTTTCAACCTTGCCTATGTTTTCAATAATGCCTGTAAACATGCCTGCAAATTAAAGTTTTTGATACGTATAAAACAAAGAGATAATTTGGGTACAGGCTGCAGTACTGCTATAAAGCTTTTGTTGTGTCACTCACTTGTACTGCAAAGCGCTATGCAACAGCGATGCGCTGTCGGCGCAGGTTGCCCATGTTTAAACCAACATACAAAAAACACAGGAAGAAGCGGACATATACAAAGCCCAATTGAAAATAACAACTGCCGTGTATAACTGTTATCATTATTTTCGGTCCCGGTTTTGCCTTTTCAATCTATATACAAAAACACTACAATGAACTGGATCATACTCATCATCGCCGGCTTGTTTGAAGTAGCTTTTGCCTTTTGCCTTGGCAAGGCAAAAGACGCCACAGGTATTGAGATGTATTGGTGGTATGCGGGATTTATCGTTACCGTAAGCACCAGTATGTTGCTGCTTATAAAGGCATCGCAAACGATACCCATTGGTACCGCTTATGCGGTTTGGACAGGCATCGGAGCTGTAGGAACCGTATTAACCGGCATTCTTTTTTTTAAAGAACCTGCCACCGCATTGCGGTTACTCTTCATGGGTACGCTGATCGCTTCGATCATTGGCTTAAAAGTAGTCTCTCATTAATGATTTCCAATTCCCGTTCGCAACAGTGTTGTTTACAGGTGTGCATGTAAATTGTATTACCGTGGCAGCATTATTGTCTTCGCTTCTTTCTTCGCGTTTGCTCCATACAGTTGTTGCAGTACAAGTGAGTGACACAACAAAAGTTTCATAGCAGCACTGCAGCCCGTTACCATAATAATCCTCCACTCCATAGCGTGTTTTGTACAATTCATACACGTGGCGCAATGATTACAACCTTTAGCAGCTAAGCTTTGCGGTCATAAAATTTATTACGACTCAAAAAACTTACTTGTATGGCGTACCTATTTACCAAAACACCCAATGCTTTAAAAAGAACAACTGCTTTACGGGCATGCCTGCTCTGCTATATAGCGCTGAGCAGCTTTTTTACATCCCAGGCGCAGGATGTGCTTGCAGGCCTTACTTCAAACGGTGGTGCCGACGGCCTGGGCACTATGTTTACGATTAAAACAAACGGCAGTGCATTTGCTGTACTGC